>CAXBPM010000111.1:0-8732 GCA_963977345.1 uncultured Roseivirga sp. | reverse complement strand
GAGCTTTCACGATCTCAAGTGGAGTAAGAACTAACGTAAGTTATGAGTCGGCTCAATTGGTGAAAGACATATTGAACAACTACGGTAATACCTACACTGAAAAAGACCTCGAAACCACTAAAAGTTTTATGATTAAAAGTGGAGCAAGGGCTTTTGAAACGGCTGGTGCTAAACTGAACATGCTCGAAAATATGAGTGAGTACGGTTGGAGTGCTGACTATGTGAAGCAGCAACAGCAAATTGTAAAAGACATGACGGTAGAGGAAATTCAGCGTTTAGCTAAAGAATACCTCGATCCAGAAAAAATGATTTGGTTGGTGGTTGGTGATGCCAAAACCCAATTGAAGAAAATGGAACAATTAGGCTTTGGCAAACCTGTTTTGATTAACAAAACTTCTGGCCCAGAGAATAAATAAGCCCAGATTAAATTTTAACAGAAAGCCCTGTGTTCGTAAGAGCACAGGGCTTTTTAATAAGTACGCATTTAATTCTTTGTCCAAATTCTTATCAATCCATTTTTAGCGTCAGCCCCATATATAGAGAGTGGGGCATGCTTATTAATTCTAATATGGTCTATGCTTCTAAGCTTCAAAACAGAAATGGATTGTCTAGCCTCTTCAATGCTTAATTGTTTGTCATTTATCATAAAAACAGGTAATTCTGAGACACTTGAAAATGCTTCTCTAACTTTTTGAAGTTCTTTTTTCTTGTCCCTCAACTTTAAGGGAGAAGTTTTATGAATCAAGACAATCAATAAATTGGGTTTAAAAATAGTTGTTGAAATTGAATCAGAAAAGAGATAATCAATGAAGAGAAATTTATCATCAAGATTGTATTTCACGAGTTTAGACCCAATTCCAACACTATCATAAGGAGCACCATCAACAACATACAGCTTTTCCTTGTCTCCAAACTTCATCTCTGGCTGACTCATTTGAATATACTGATCAACATACTCTACGGTAAGCAATTGCCCGAGCAAACAATTAGATTGAAGAACTTAGGGCTTTGGGTAAGTATCAAAAATACCCTACCTTTAATGTCTTGCAGCGATACACCAAAATATTTTCATTTTTTTTACTGAGTATATTCAGTGTGCTGATGCTGCATCAAGTGGTGCCTCATATTCATCACGAGCACGATCAACATGAAAGCATACTTCAGTCTTTTAGTGATAATAATGATCACCAACACTCGCATGATGATGGCGAGAATAACGATGATAACAAAAAGGATTTTCTAGGATTCCTACTGGGAAATCATTCCCATATTTATCATTCCGACTTCAACAAAAGAACAGAGAAGAAAGATCTGAAAAGGCAAAATAGAGAAAAAGACTTTCCTCTTTATAGAACACCCACGTCCTCTATTCTCGTCACAAAGACCTTAACACCATTGCTTGGAAAACATCCTCCAAGTCCGAATTACAAAGTATATCTATTAAATCAGGCACTAAGAGGCCCCCCTTCTTTAGGATAATTACTGATGGCACAGACCATCATACAATAGCGAACACCCCTTCGCTAAATTTTATTGATTTATCCTAAAATCATCTTATATGTACAAGAAAATAGTATTCGCCTTTGGCTTATGCTTGTTATCCGTTCTGGCCAGTGCTCAGGCTGACGATATAACAAGGGTATTGCGGGAGGTTGAACAGAACAACAAAGAATTACAGGCCTTTTCATCCTTGATGGAAAGCAGGAAGCTAGCATTAAAATCAGGAAACAACTTGCCTGACCCACAATTTGGGGCTTACTACCTTCCCTTTGGGGATCACAATACAGGTGATTATTCCGAATTTCAGGTAACCCAGTCTTTTGAATTCCCTACAGTTTACAGTGCTCGCAAAAACCTAATCAACAAGCAGCAAGTCCAAATTGAATTGGAATATGATTCAAGAAGACAAGAAGTCTTGCTTCTGGCTAAAAAGTATTGCTTGGAACTAGTTTATCTCAATAAACGAATTGGTGTTGAGCAAACCAGAGTAGAGCAGGCTAAGAAAGTTTTTGATCAAGTTCAGGAACTTCTAAATAAGGAGCAAGTCGGGATTTTGGAAGTCAATAAAGCTAAAGTCGCTTGGATGCAAGATCAGTTCAAAATTGAACAGGTTAGAAATGAGATTAGAAACCTTTTGTTGCTGCTCCAAAACCTGAATGGAGGAATAGAAGTCACATTTGATAAATCTGACTTTTTGGATGATCTAATCCTCTCCCCTTTAGATACGGTTTGGAAAAACAAACAACTGATTGACCCTTTTATAAAAATGTTAGGACAAACAGAAGAGGTTGCGCTTCAAGAACTAAAACTATCTAAGAGTAAATCACTTCCAAGCCTGACTGCTGGCTTTAACTATCAAGGGGTTTCTGGCTCCAATTATTCGGGCTTATTTGGTGGCGTTTCTATTCCTCTTTGGAGCAACAAACATAAAATCGAAGCAGCCCAGGCAAGTTATTCGTATCAAGAATCTTCTAAAAAGGTACAATCTGAAATGCTTTATACGAGACTTAAGAAGCAATACAATAATTATCAAAACTTGCTAAGCCAATTTCGAGAGTATCAAAATACGCTTAGCGACTTGAACAGTGATGCACTACTGACCAAAGCTTATGAACTCGGAGAGATCTCCTTTACGGAATACTACATGGAGTTACAGTTTTACAGACAAGCGCATGATGCCATGTTAGACATGGAAAATCAACTCAACCAGCTCAAATCTGAGCTATTAAAGCATCAATTATAGACATATAAATCGAAAATCATGAAAACATCAAATATACTTATCGTACTCTTCCTTTTTCTTACAGTGGCATGTGGTTCTAAAGAATTAGCCAGTGACAATGGCCAAGCAAATGAAACGGAAGACCATTCACATGATCCTGCAACTGGGGGCCATAGCCATGAAGAAGGTGAAGTTGCACAAGAAGAATTCGTCCTAAGCGATGAACTAGAAACACCTGAATCCAATGGTGAAAATGGTAACAAGTCATCCGATGCGGTCCTTAGCAACCAAGAAGATCAAGTGACTATTAAAGTGCCCGCAAATAAAGGCGTTGAATATAAATTTCATATGAAGCAGTACGAGAAACTGACTTATGAATGGACTTCTGATGCTCCTCTTTACTTTGATTTTCATGGTGAACCAATGGACTACGAGACTTCCAAGTACTTTGAAAGCTTTACAAAGACAACTTCTGACAATGTCAAAGGAGTGATGACCACTCCATTTGAAGGATCACATGGATGGTATTGGAAAAATAACAGTGACAAAGAAGTGTCTGTGACTTTGAAGACCAAGGGGAACTATCGCATAACTGGTTTAAAGAAATGAATTACATATTAAGAAGTATGAAATATTTAGGAATGTTGATATTATTGGTTCTCGTATCGTGTCAGCCAACAGTTCAAGTGGAAGATGATCATGCCCATGATGCAGCAGGGAATCACCTTGCCCCAGATCAGGAAATACCAACGGTTGACTATACAGTATGGACAGATAAGACCGAGTTATTTGTGGAATTCCCTGTACTTACCGTAGGGTTTGCCAGTAGATTTGCAGCTCACTTTACCGTATTGGACAAGCATCAACCCGTTCGAGAAGGAGCGGTGACCGTTAGCTTGATTAAAAATGAAAAGGGGATAAGGAACACAGCAGAAGAGCCAGCCAGAGCAGGTATCTTCTCGCCTACCCTGCAACCAAAAGAAGCCGGCATATATCAACTCGTTTTTGATATTAAAACCCCATCGCTGACAGACAGAATTGTAATAAATAATGTTCAGGTTTTTGCTACAATTGAAGAAGCCATTGAAACCATTGGCGTTGCTGAAGATGATGGGTCTATTACGTTTTTAAAAGAGCAGGCTTGGAAAATCAATTTTCAAACTTCGCCTGCAATTGAACGAGATGTTTACGATTTAATTCCCACTTCGGGTGTTTGGAAAGTTTCTCCCACGGATTATCAAACTTTAGCGGCAACAAATTCAGGTACTGTTTCTTTCAAGAGAGACAACATGACTGAGGGTAGCCAAGTCAGGAAAGGTGAAGTTTTAATGATGATCAGTAGTGATAGACTAACAGCAAATAACCTCGGTGCTGAAATTCAAAAAGCGAAAGCAGTATATGATCAAGCCCTATCGGAGTATGAACGGAAGAGACAATTATATGAATCTAAAATTGTTCCTAAATCAGAACTTGAACAATCAGAACAGAAATATAATGTAGCCAAATCAGCTTACGAAACATTAAGCAAAGGCTATTCTTCCGAAGGAAAATCAGTTGTGGCCGAATTTGAAGGATACATCAAAACTGTATCTGTCAACAATGGTGCGTTTGTAGAACAAGGTGCTCCACTTCTTGTAATTACCAGTCACGAATCAAGTCTTTTGGAGGTACAGGTGAGTCCCACCTTTGCGGCTCAGTTGGGCACACTCCAAGACATAAGATATCAACCAGAAGCTGGTGTCTGGTCAAGCCTGAAGGAAACAGGAGGTCGTATTATCTCAGTTGGAAAAGAAGTAGAAAGAGACAAACCTCTCTTATCTGTATTTGCAAGCATTAATGAAGTAGTCAAAATGCCTGAAGGTAGTTTTACTGAAGCTCAACTCATTTTTGGAGAACCAGTGAAAGCACTGACAATACCAGAATCAGCCCTTTTGGAAGATTACGGTAGCTACTCGGTAATTGTCCAACTATCAGGAGAAAGCTTTGAAAGAAGACAGGTAGCCATTGGTAAAAGAAATGGTAAAGAAGTAGAAATCAAGAGTGGTTTATCGACTGGTGAAGTAGTGGTCGTTCTGGGTGCCTATCAAGTAAAAATGGCTTCAATGTCAGGTCAAACACCTGCTCACGGTCATGAGCATTAAAACATGAAATTATGCTAGATAAGATATTATCAATATCGCTTCGTAACAGGTTAATGGTGCTTATGGGCGCTGTAGTGCTTAGTATAACTGGCCTCTACATAGCCAGAACCATGAATGTGGATGTATTTCCAGATCTCACTGCACCCACCGTGACCATACTGACCGAAGCACATGGAATGGAATCCGAGGAAGTGGAAAAACTGGTGACCTATCAGCTGGAAACTGCCTTGAACGGGTCTCCAAACGTGCGCAGAATTCGTTCTTCATCGGCTGCTGGAATCTCCATCGTTTGGGTAGAGTTTGATTGGGGTACAGATATTTACCGAGCTAGGCAAATTGTCAGCGAACGCATACCAATGGTAAGGGAAAACTTACCCATTGGGATCGGTGCTCCTACAATGGCACCTATTGCCTCTATCATGGGTGAAATAATGCTCTTGGGTATAACGTCCGATAGTTTGTCTCCAATGGAATTGAGAACATTGTCCGACTGGACTATACGACCAAGATTGAAAGCTATAGGGGGAATAGCCAATGTTGTCGTTATCGGAGGAGATTATAAGCAATACCAAGTCTTTGCCAATCCTGAGAAGTTGAAACATTTTGGAGTAAGCCTCACCGAATTAGTGGACAAGGTGCGAGAAGCCAATATGAATGCCCCAGGAGGTTTCTTAAATCAGCATGGTAATCAGTACATCATTAAAGGAAACGGAAGGGCATACGCGGTAGATGAACTTCAGGAAGCTGTATTAAAGCAGGTAAACGGTCAAAGCATCAAAATCAAGGATGTAGCCAAGGTTCAAATTGGCAGTGCTGATAAGATTGGAGATGGCTCACTCAATGCAGCATCAGCGGTCATTTTGACTATTTCCAAACAACCAAGTGTTAACACACTAGACCTGACCACAGCATTAGATGATGCTATTGCAGAGCTCGAACAAACATTGCCTGAAAGTGTAGAAATCCGAAGTCATATTTTCCGCCAATCAGACTTTATAGAAGCCTCTATCAACAACCTTAATCGGACCTTACTTGAGGGCGCATTATTTGTGGCTATCGTGCTATTCATCTTCTTGATGAATTGGCGAACCACAGTTATATCATTGCTAGCCATCCCGATTTCATTATTGGTTTCCATTATTGTTTTAAAACTCCTCGGTTATACCATCAACACCATGAGTCTTGGCGGCATGGCTATTGCCATTGGCGCTTTAGTAGACGATGCTATCATTGATGTTGAGAATGTCTTTAAGCGATTGAGGGAGAATATTCGAAAAGAAAAACATGAACGTCAACCTATATTAACTGTTGTTAAAGATGCTTCCATAGAAATTAGGAGCTCTATTATCATTGCCACCTTGATCGTTATAGTCGCTTTTGTGCCCCTTTTCTTTTTGGGAGGTATGGAAGGACGATTGTTGCAACCTTTGGGAATTGCCTTTATTACATCAGTCCTTACTTCACTGGTTGTCGCTGTAACATTAACACCCGTTCTGTGCTCATACCTTTTAAAACGTGAGAAGACATTACTAAAACAAGCGAACGGCACTAGGGTAGAACGTTGGCTGCAGAAAAGGTATGCTGGCATATTGGGACTTGCTTTAAAAGTCCCGAAAGCCATTATAGCCACTGTTGCCATTGCCTTTCTTTTGAGCTTGGCTTTGACCTCTCAATTAGGGAGGAGCTTTCTTCCAGAATTTAATGAAGGGTCATTGGTAATAAGCGTGGTTGGGCTTCCGAGCATGTCATTAGATGAAAGTAACAAGACCGGTCGCTTGGTGGAAGAGCTAATGTTAGAGATGCCAGAGGTTCAGGTGGTTACACGAAGGACAGGTCGAGCAGAATTGGACGAACATGCACAAGGTGTTAATGCCGCTGAAATTGATGTGCCATTTGTGCTCAATGGAAAAAGCAAAGAAGCCTTTTTTGAAGAAGTCAGAACCAAGCTGAGCATTGTGCCTGGAGCGAATATTACCCTTGGACAGCCTATTGCTCACCGAATTGACCATATGCTTTCAGGAACTCGTGCCAATATTGCCATCAAGATTTTTGGTTCGGATTTGCAAAAGTTATTTGAAGTCGGCAAAAGCATAGAACAAAACATTACGCCAATTCAAGGATTGGCAGATGTAGCAGTGGATTTACAAGTGGAAGTACCGCAAATCCGCATTACACCCAAACGTCAAATGCTGTCAGCCCATGGAATGACTGTCGCAGACCTAATGACGCAAATTGACATAGGGCTTGCAGGAGAGGAAGCCGGAGAGATATTTGAAGGAGAAAAGTACTTCGATGTGATTGTACGCTATGATGTAGAATACAGAAGTAAAATTGATCAAATAGGTATGGCACTCATTAGCTTACCCAATGGTTCTCATACCACGCTGGACCAATTAGCTACAGTATCATCAGTCAGTAGTCCCAGTACCATTAATAGGGAAGACGTACAGCGGAAAATTGTGGTAGCTGCCAACGTACAAGGCCGGGATTTGAGAAGTGCCGTAAATGAAATACAAGAGACCATTGCAAATACCATCAATATTCCTGAAGGCTACAGAATTGAATACGGTGGACAATTTGAAAGTGAATCTAAAGCTTCAAGATTGCTATTAATAACCGCTTCATTGGCCATTTTGGTGATTTTTCTCTTACTCTATTATGAATTTAAGAATGTGAAATTATCACTTATAGTCTTGCTGAATTTACCATTGGCTCTTATCGGTGGAATCCTAATTGTCTATTTCACTTCAGGAATTATCAGTATAGCAGCTACTATTGGATTTATCAGTCTATTCGGTATTGCTACACGAAATGGTATTCTACTCGTTTCGCGCTATGAAGATTTGAGAAGAGAAGGATTACAAGGCCTAGAACTTCTGAAAACTGGGGCTTTAGACAGACTGAACCCAATATTGATGACCGCATTTACAACTGGCCTCGCTTTGATTCCACTAGCTCTCAACGGCAGTGAGCCGGGCAATGAAATTCAAAGCCCTATGGCAATTGTTATTTTGGGTGGCCTTTTTACGGCAACACTACTCAATTTGATAGTGATACCTTGTGTTTATCTACTGGTTAATCGTTCAACAAAACAGAGTAATTAATTCTTGCTTTTAAAAAGAGCCGCTGGAATTCTCCAGCGGCTCTTTCATTGCAATCAATATTTACAAAGAACCAGAACTCTTATTTCTCATCCATTTCATAGTTTTTCAAAAGACAGGAA
This sequence comes from uncultured Roseivirga sp., assembly GCA_963977345.1. Lineage (GTDB taxonomy): Bacteria > Bacteroidota > Bacteroidia > Cytophagales > Cyclobacteriaceae > Roseivirga. The sequence continues at coordinate 646 of CAXBPM010000111.1, read as the reverse complement.
GCACTTTCTATTCATTTCCATTTTGACATGAGAAAATACTGGGATGTTGACATTCCTTAGTCCGAGTCTTATCCGCAGACAAATTCCAAAAAAATGAAAAGTAGAATTCTAGTACGCATAGGTTTTCGTGTTAATTCAACTTAATTCTTCTGATTTCAACGGGCTTTACTTTGCTCAAATCCAGCTCCCTGTCTTCATTATAGGCGATCCAAGGACTGTTAGCTAAATAGTAGAAATAGCCGTCTTTCACTTGCCCCAAAGTAGGTTCTCCTAGGGAAGCACCTCCTTGATTAATCACTCTTCCAAACAAAATATGTTGACCCGTATCGTCTAAAAAATATTGCATAATTCTATAAGGCTTCACTCCGTTGTGGATGGCGATTAAACTGTTTTCATAGTAATACAGCCCATCAATTCCTTTCAAAAGAATTTCTTCTGGAGCGAACACCTTGACCACATCATCTGTTTCGGTATCAATGCGATGAATTCCAGTAATATAATCTGACAAGTAGAGGTATCGCTCATCATCATTCAAAGCCAAACCTTGTAGGTTAAAAAAGCCATTCGATAAGTCGAATTGCTTTCTGACAAAGGCACCCATATAATCAGCCGTGTCAGCATTACTTCTCCATAAAGTGGGTTCGAG
>CAXBPM010000110.1:0-8894 GCA_963977345.1 uncultured Roseivirga sp. | reverse complement strand
ATTGTTATCTGGGAACCTACCGTCAGGGTCAAGCGTGATCTTCTTGATTTTTCTTCCACCAAACTTAAGTTCAGCATTGAAAGTACGGTCGCCATTGAACCAAACACTGGCTGGCCAAGTAACAATCGCTGTATTGGCATCAATCATTTTCGCATTGCTCATTGACTTGATCGCTGCACCACTGGTCTCAAATTCTACTTTCAACACTACAGGCGAAGGCATTTGACCTGCTTGGTGTACCGTCACTTTGGTTGTAGAGCCTGCATTCACATTTTGAATTGAACCATCCACAGACTCAGTAGTCCATAACCAATAGTACCAAAACCACTCAAGGTTTTGATCTAATTCATTGTTCATAAAGAACACATAATCCCAAGGCGAAGGGTGTTTGAACGCCCAAGTTTTGTTGTACTTCTTCATGGCGTTAATCACAGCCTCATCTCCTACAATGCCGCCCAACATAGCCAGCATCAAAGGTGCTTTACTATAGGTTTGGAAGCCATAACCGTCTCCAGCGTAATTCGATAACCACATCATTGTGGCTTCATCGTCATCCCCGCTTCTACGACCGTAGCTCGCACCTCTTCCATTCAAATTGGCTGGTTCGCCTTTGCTGTCCGCAGCAGAAAGAATGTTCATATAGGTGTTAAAACCTTCATCCATCCAGCCGTAACGGGTTTCGTTAGTACCTACCATCATTGGCCACCACTGGTGTGCCACTTCATGGTCGGCTGCTCCTTGGTTTGAGTTGACCACCATCGGATATTCCATTCCGGCACTTGGCCCATCTTGCATGGTCATTTGAGGGAAAGGATACGGTGCCCAAAGCTCAGAGTAGAATTCCAAAGCATGTCTTGTAATCTCTCCCGCTCTCGCGAAAAGTCTTGCTCTTTCGGGTAAGTATACCATGTGAATTGGAATCGGTCCTTTTTCAGGAATAGTAGCTCTTGTGGCTGTCCACATAAAGTCAGGTGAAGTAGCCCAAGCAAAATCATTTACCTTATCGGCCACAAAACGCCAAACTAAGCTTTCTCCTTCAGCAGTTGCTTTTCCAGCCCCTCTTTCATCTTCGCCTACAATTACAATTTCAGCATCAGAATCTAGCACTTTGGTTAAACGCTGTCTGGTTTGTGCCGAAAGCACTTCTTCAGGATTTTGCAAAACGCCTGTTCCACTCACGATCCAACCTGCAGGTACGTCAATGCTTACATCAAAACGACCGAAGTTATTGAAGAACTCAGTTGGACCTAAGTAAACGTTAGTTTCCCAACCACGCATTTCATCAAACTTGGCCAAACGCGGAAACCACTGTGTAGGCTGAAAAACATTACTTCCCCAACGCTGGGTCATTCTATGGCCTCTACCGTTTTCGCCACCCGGCAATTTTGTATTCCAATCAATTTCTAAAGTACCTGTGCTTTTCGCAGGAATTGGCTTAGCCAGCATAATTGTAGCTACGGTTTGCTGTAAACCTGTCGCTTGCAATTTCGGCTCCCCACCTCTTCTTCTAAAGCTAGAACGCACACCTAAATCTACTTCATCGCCATTCACCACCATACGGGTAATGACCATTCCCTCGGTAGTTTCAGCTGGAACAGATGAACCTCTTGGCACATCGGCACGGAAAATATTGTGATCCAATCTCAGCACAATTCTGTCCATCGGCTGATCGCCATTGTTATGGATTTTAATCGTTTCGCTCCCCCAAATGGTTTGAGTTTGCGGGTTTAAACTTGCTTTGATCGTGTAATCAGTTTCTAACTGCCAGTAGTTTGGCCCCGGTTTCCCTGAAAAATCTCTCGTTTTTGCTTCGAAAGCATTCATAATGGGATTAGGAAGCGGCACATCCATGCGGATAGCACGTTTCGAAGTTTCTACAGACTTCCGTAACGGAAGTGGGTTCTGAGCCATAACCATCGTGGTGGTGACCAGCATTAAAAAGGTACAGAGGCGTTTAATCATTGTTTGAGTTTTTATAAAAAATGAGACAACAAATTGCTTAATAAACCACAATATAACTGCGAAACACGACAGACAAAAACAATCTTTGTTTAGTGGCTTCGATTTTTAAAATCCGTTTGGCTCACTAAATTAGGGGTAAACAAAACCAATATGACCAAAAGGAAGATCACTCAAAGCTTTATCATTTTCAGCTTATTACTTCTCAGCTTCTCATTCGCCAATGGGCAAACCATTCTTGAAGACAGTGTAATGAATGGAAACAATTTCCAAAAAGCGGCTTTTCGCTTATGGATTGGAAAGGACATTCAAAAAGTAAGAGGTGTGATCGTGATGGTTCCCGGTTCGAATGGCAATGGCCGTGATATGGTGAACCAACCGGAGTGGCAAGCCTTGGCCAATAAGCACAACATGGCCATCTTGGCGGCTGACATTAAGGACAAGCGTAGCCCGAATATGGCCATTGAGCAATATGCCGATGTAAAAAACGGAACGGGTCAGGCCATGTTAGATGTACTGAGTCGATTGGCTACAAAAAGTGGCCACCCTGAACTCAATACTGTTCCATTTGCACTGTGGGGCATGTCGGCTGGTGGTGAATTCAACTATGAATTTGCTTGCTGGAAGCCAGAAAGGGTGATTACGTTTATCGTGAACAAAGGAGGGGTTTACTACACTGCCTTGGCTTCTGAGGCGACAAGAGCAGTGCCAGGGGTTTTCCTCACAGGCGAAATTGATAATCCATACCGTAACAATATTGTAAAGGGCATTTATTCCGTCAACCGGAGGTTTGGTGCCAAATGGATTTTTGCAGAAGAACCCGGCCAAGGCCATGAGTTTGCTAAATCAGAAGCATTCACCCTAAAATACTTTGACGAAATCATTCCTATTCGACTTGATGAAAACGGCAACCTAAAACCCTTAAGTGAAAAGGCTTTTCTAGGCGAAGCAGGCACTGGAAAAGTAGCCGCTACTGGCTTTAACAACTCATTTACAGACATTACTTCTTGGTTACCAAATACTGTTATTGTTGATTTGTGGAAAACGCTGTTTCAGTAAATGGAAGTTGATTTAGTCTAAGAGATACGCTACTACCAGTATTAGACGCTACGACCAGTGTCAAAGCCTTAAAATTCTATTGGCAGTAGATTCTATCCGCTTAATGGATTTTAGCGTCTCCTTAGCTAAAAGCGAGTACCTTTATCCGAAACCCTATACGCAAGCAGATGAATACAAAAATACTCATGATGATCACGGCCCTATTTTTAGGCCTTATAGGAGTCACACTTGCTTTTATGCCGCAAGAGGTTGCGGTCTTTTTAAATATGGGTTCAGACCAATACACGGAACTTGCCACGCAATTATTGGGTGCACTTTACCTTGGTTTTGCCATGCTGAACTGGATGGCGAAGGATAATTTAATGGGTGGCATTTATGGCAAACCCGTAGCCATGGGCAATCTTATGCACTTTGTAGTAGGTGCCTTTGCCTTGCTCAAAATGCTTTCCGCCATTACCATGCATTGGGAATATATGGTGGCTTTCACCGTGCTTTATATAGTTTTCGCACTGAGTTTTATCTTTCTGTTTGTGAACCACCCGAAGGAGAAAAAGGGGTAAGTGAGAATGCAAATAGGTGCTCCTAATACTCTTCAAAACAGATATCAATCAACTACTCTTGTGAAAAAGCGAGCTCTTGAGTTAATCATTTACCCACTTCAATTAATTCACTAAAAAGTATCCTACTATACTTAGGCGTTGTAGTAGAGTATTTAATTTTGTATCGCTGACCAACTTTAGGGTCATTTCCTTTGAAAAATTCCTGACTACCTGAATAATCCTTGTTTTCGATAGTGTATTCATAATTAACAAAGTACCCCCTTTTGCTCAGGTAGTAAACTTTCGTTATCACAGCTTCTCCTATTTCTCCATTTTTATCAATCTCATGTTTTTCTTGTATAAAGGTATAGTAGCCAAATGCAAATGCTCCAACTAAAATTACACCCAACACATAAATCTTATACTTGTTTTTCATTCCTTAGCTAACTTACTTTCTAGTTCTAGTTTGTGCCTAATGAACTTATTTCTCCTAACAAATATACACTTCATGTGCTTTTCAAAATAGGGCCACATCACCGCATAGAGCCAGATTAACCTAAACTTTAAAGCTCTTTGGATTTTTTAGATTAGCTCTGAAACTAACAACTTCAATATAACCTTCATTAATACGGTAGTAAATGCTAGTCTGCTTACTCAAAACATATTTCCTTAAGCCAACTCGCCTGTTGGATGCACGAAACATTTCTGGCGTTTGAGAGATGTTGTCAAGTGCTTCTTCTATCCTCTCAAAAACTGCCTTTGCCTTCATTCGGCCAAACTTCAGCACAATGTATTCCAGCAATTCAATTTCCTCATGCCTAGCACGGAGAGAGTAACGTACTTGCAATGCCAAAACTAGAATTTAAAGCGGTCTTTGATCTCTTCACGGACAGATTGGTGGGAAACATGCTGCCCCATATCCAGCTGGTTAAGACCTTCGGTAATGGCAGCCTGATCCTCTGTGCTTAGTCCTTCCCAAAAATCGGCATCGTCCTCAATATTCAAAAGTGATTTAACGGCATTTAGAACACCTTCATCATTGCTGTTGATGATTTTTGATATCATTCTGTATTTCACTGATATGTCCATACCTAACTATTTCTGTTCGTTTTAAAGTTAACGATTTATACAATTATTGTTGCGGGTTTTGAGAAAGTACCGAGTTACAAGTAGCAATGCGAGTCGGTCCTTATTCTCTAATACTAAATGATGCACTTCAAGTGCATAACAAAAAAGGTACTCGCCAAAGGCAAGCACCAGTTACCTCAGTGAGCAAGTGAACGCCAGTGGGAGTAACAGGCAATTCATTACCGCAAACTTTCTTGAATCAATGTAAGCTCTCTTACTACCAAGCTATAATCGTCTTCTATAATTTTTTTGAAATTCATCTTAAAAGCCCTTTCTATAAAATCACTTAGTGTTCTCACTCCCTTTATATGGCCAAGAGCAAAAAAAGCTGGAAAAAGTGTAGTGAGTAATAAGTATGGGGCAACAGCTAAGATCAAATAGAATGGTATCAAGAGAATTTCAATACCTGAAAAGAGCAATGCTATATTGCTATACAGAAAGAATAGTATAGCCAATAACCAACCTACAATAGAAAATACACTCGCTGCAATCGAAGTATTAGACATAATAGCTGATGGAAAAAATATTCCCATCTCATCTGATATTCTATTCAGAGTTCGAACTAGGTGCCTTTTCTTAAAAACCTTTAAAAAAGGCACTTCCATATGCTTAGGCAAGTCCCAAAGCCCGTTCTCTCTCTCCGAAATTTCTAAAATTCTTAGAGTCAAAACATTCTTAATAAAACCAGTAAGAAGTGGTTTGTTAGTATTTGAAAGGTTCAGAATAAAGTCTTGAAACTCTGCATCACTAGATAATTCATTAAAATTATGATCCTTAAAAAAACGGTCTTTGTCTAATTCCATAATTTATTAAACTCACTAGCTTCCAGTATATACTAACCTTTCTAAACAACTATAAATACGCACTTCAAGTGACTTTCAAGATAGGTATACACCAATGGTGTACACCAAAAAACCTAAACACGGTTACGAGACGAAAAGAAAGCCGCAATTCTCACTTCTAGAATTACTTTACTCTCTCCAATAATTAGATTGGGGTTTATCTCATTCCACCCTTTAACTATTTCAACAAAACTATTCTCTACATGGCTAGTTCGAAGAAACAATTCAAACTTAGCTTCTCTATTACCTTGTTTGAAAATAAGCCAATTACTCCCTCCTCTAATTACGCTCCTGTAGCCATAGTTATCTTTGAAATTCCTATTAATTAATACTTTGATTGAACCAAGTTCTGATACTTTGTACTCAGTAGTTCCTATCGAAAAAGATTCCTTTTTAAATATTAATTCATGCATCCCATATTTAGCTGACCAGCGTAATAAAAAGAATGTGAGCATCAAAGCTAAGCACATAAACAAACCTATAAAGGCTATAACTACCCAAACCGAATCATCCGGCAAATCAAATAGTATCCCAGGGTACTTACCATTTCCAGACACCATATAACAAAAAACACTAGCTAGCGAAATAACAACAGCCAAGTAGGTATAAACCAAATAGTTTCTTGTATTTACTGTACGGATTTTAACGTCTTGCTTCATAATTTAAATCCAGCCTACTATCGTAGTAAGTTCTTCTAAATTAATTTTCTCCCTCAAGTTATTCATTCAAACTAAAAAAACCAGCCTCCCCTGTATTCGGGAAAACTGGTTTTTATATTTTCTTCTATTAAGAGAAAAGGCGATTACTCAAATATGCTCGCAAGCTTATTTTGGAGTGCTTTACCTCTTAGGTTTTTGCCAATTACGCGGCCTTCAGGATCTAAAAGCAATGCAAAAGGAATCGCATTCACTTTGTAGGTCATGGCTGCAGCCGACTGAAAGTACTTAAGGTCAGAAACGTGTGTAGGCCAGATCAAACCGTCTTGAGCAATTGCATCTACCCATTTGTCTCTGGTCCTGTCTAAGGACACGCCAAATACCTCAAATCCATCTTTGTTGTACTTGTTGTACATGGCCACCACATTTGGGTTTTCTTGGCGGCAAGGACCACACCAACCTGCCCAGAAATCGAGCAAAACGTACTTTCCTCTCAAGTCTGAAAGGTTAATTACTTTACCATCGGGAGTAGGCAATGAAATTTCAGGGGCAACATCTCCCATTTGTACTGCGGGCTTAAAGTAAGCCAAGTTGCTCACAAACATTTCTACCTGACTTGAGCTTGGTAATTCTTTCTGTAATTTCTGCCCTAGGCTATCTAAAAACCTATATTCCTGTGATTTATCAGGGAAATAATCGGTCACCATTAAAGGCACAATAGAATTGTTCATTTTCCAAGCCATGGCTTTAAGCTTCTTCACCTTACCAGCTTCCAAAGCAGTTCCTTCTTCTACAAGCTCTTCCACTCTAAGGTTATCCCCAGACTGCTGTGCTTTGCTGTAACGCTCGTTAAAATCACGCACTACATAAGAATACTCTTCCATATAGTCCTGCACTTGAGCAAGATGTTTCAGGTCTTCAGATCCTTTGGCTTCAATCATTTGTCCACCTTGGCCATCGGCAGTGATGGTAATGTCATCTTTGTCCAATACTAAGATTTCAAACTGTTGGCCATACACATTGAGTCGGTAAAAGCCTGGTTCAGTAACTTCAGTCTCAATTTCGAAATTACCGTCAGTATCTGCATTGACCGTTTTTACGGGTATTACCTGGCCTACTTCAAACTTCTCTAAAATGATTTCTCCTTGCGGAATCGGGTTTTTGATTACGCCCGACACCCTTACTATTCCGTCATTTTTGGAAGCAGAGCAAGCACTGATGATCAATAACACCAATACAATCGCAATATTTTTCTTCAATGTCATACCTATGAAAGTTCCTTTTCTAACAATTGTTTTAACTTCTTTGGATCGGCCTTGCCCCCACTTTTCTTCATTACTTCGCCCATAAAGAGCCCAAGCAGACCTTTCTTACCACTTTGGTAAGACTTCACCTTGTCGGGCAAAGATACTAAGACTTCTTTGATCAAGTCTAACAGCTCATCACTATCAGCCACCATCAACAAATCAAGTGACTGAGCTAGTTCCATAGCCGTGGTTTCTTCTTCTAAAAGCCTCGGCAAGATACGCTGAGAGGCAATAGAAAAGCTTACTTGGTTACTTTCCACCAAATTAATCAAGCCACTAAGTCGCTCAACTGTCAAGTTGGTTTGTGAAAGTTCAATTCCTTTTTCGTTCAACAGGCCTTTTATTGGGCCATTGATCCAGTTGGCAGCCGCCTTATGCGCTGCGTTTCCATTGCATAACGTGTCAAAGAAGTAAGCGGTTTCAGCTTCTTCTGTAAGCAAAAGCACATCGTAGGCTGCCAAACCATAAACTTCGGTAAACTTTCTTCTGAGTACAGAAGGTAGCACTGGCATTTCTGAAGCGATCTCATCCAAAATCTCCTTTGTGATAATCGCTGGGGCTAAATCTGGGCAAGGAAAGTAACGATAATCGTTCATGGTTTCCTTAAAGCGCATTCCAGCCGTAGTTCCTGAAACTGGGTCGAAGGTCCTAGTTTCTACGGCAATAGTTTCGCCCTTTAAAGCCATTTCCAATTGCCTTTCCAGCTCGTGGTCAATGGCGCGTTTTACGTTACTAATGGAGTTCATGTTCTTGACTTCCACTTTCTCTCCTAATTCCTTAGCGTCAAGCCGCATGATAGAAATGTTCGCATCGCAGCGCAATTCCCCATCTTCCATGTTTCCAGAACTGATGTTGAGGTAACGCACCAAACGCCTGATTTCCTGAAGACAAGCCGCAGCTTCCTCAGAAAGGCTCATGTCGGGGTCAGTTACAATTTCAATCAGTGGCGTACCCGCCCGGTTCAAGTCGATTAGCGTGTCTGGGCCTTCATCATGAATAGATTTTCCAGCGTCATCTTCCAAATGAATATGGTGCAATTGCACGAATGGCTTTTCTAACTGCTCACCAAACAACTCAATCTTACCTCCTACGCAAATGGGCGTTTTATCTTGGGTAGTTTGAAAACCCTTCGGGGAATCTGGGTAGAAATAGTGCTTTCGGGCGAAGTGATTCACTTCCGTAATTTGAGATTGGCAAGCCAAGCCCATTTTGATCGCCTTTTCTAAAACGGCCGCATTCAACACAGGCAAAGTACCTGGGTGTGCCAAAGAAACCACACTCACATGCGTGTTCGGTTCAGCGCCAAAGTCATTCGGGTCGGAAGAAAAAATCTTCGATTCAGTATTCAACTGAACATGAACCTCAAGTCCTATAACCGACTTATAACCTGATTGATATAGTTTT
>CAXBPM010000109.1:0-8913 GCA_963977345.1 uncultured Roseivirga sp. | reverse complement strand
GTACAAACCAATAACCTATTGGCTGAAAGAAGCGGTGTTGAACAGGCGGTAAAAGCCAGCAAGGATTTGCTCAAGCTAAGCATGGGCATGCCGGTGACGGAAGAAGTAGCCCTTACTGGAGAATTGGAAGCCCTTGATTTCAAATATGATCTTTCAGAGCTGGAAGGTTTTACACTTAATAACAGGCTAGAAGTACAGCAACTCAACTTTTTGAAAGAATTGGCTGGTCTTCAAATCAAGAACACTACCTCTCAATACATTCCTAAAGTAACTTTTAATGCAGGTTGGGGTAGAAATACAGGCTCTAACGACTTTAGTGATATAACGAATGGTAAAAAGTGGTTTTCAAACTCGCAAATAGGCTTGAATGTCAGCATTCCAATTTTTGATGGTTTAAGAAAGAAGTACACCATTCAGCGTAATAGAATTGAACTAGAAACACTCAATAATCAATATAGTTTGCTGACCAATAGCTTGACTCAAGAGTTTGAGAATGCTAAAAGGAATCTAAATGTAAGTTTAGAGCAATTGGAAGTGCAAGAATCCAATATGGAATTAGCACAGGAAGTTAGCAGTATTACTAAAGAGAAGTATAAAGAAGGGGTTGGTTCTAATTTAGAAGTTACCAATGCCGAAAAGGATTATAAAGAAGCAGAAACCAACTATTTGAATGCCTTATACAATGCCATTATTTCAAAAGTGGATTTGGATAAAGCACTCGGTAAACTACGAAACAATGACAACTAATAACTCAAAATATATCAATCACATGAAAGCTAAATCAATCGCCACAATTTTTCTTGCTGTGCTTACGGTAGCAGCATGTGGGCCTAAATCTGAGGGTGAAGGTCTTGACGCAAAGAAGGTAGAACTCACAGAAGCTAGAGTTCAACTTCAGGAAATCAGAAATAAAATCGAAACCATAGAGGCTGAAATAGCTGAAGCGGATCCTACTTTTTTCAACGGTTCAGGAGCAGCTACTTTGGTGACCACAGTAACCACTGAAAAGAAAAAGTTCGATCACAAAATTGAGGTGAGAGGAACAGTAATGTCCCGTACCAACGTGTATGTGAGTGCAGAGAGCATGGGGCTTTTGACTACTTTAAAAGTTATAGAAGGCCAATCGGTTAAGAAAGGTCAGCTATTAGGGACTATCGACTCAGAGCAACTAGAAAGATCAATTGATGAAGTGAAAAATCAATTGGAGTATGCTACTACCATCTTCGAAAAAAGAGAAAGACTTTGGAAGAAGAATATAGGGACTGAAGTAGATTACCTTACTGCTAAAAACAATAAGGAATCGCTTGAGAAGCAACTTTCAACTTTGAGTATTCAGTTGAGCAAAACGAATATTGTAGCTCCTTTTTCTGGAAGTATTGAAGAAGTGCCTGTAAAAGCAGGAGAGGTAGTTCAGCCAGGTTCGCCAATTGTATTCTTGGTGAGCAATAGCGACATGTACATCAATGCAGAAGTTTCTGAAGCCTACTTAGGAAAAGTGAAGGTGGGTGATTCAGTAGATATTCAAGTGCCTTCTATGAATAAGGATTTTACTTCGAAAATCTTAAGCATAGGGAATGTGATCAACCCTGCTAGCCGAACTTTCACTATTGAAGTGAAATTACCAAGCGAAGCCTCTAATGCTAAGGTGAACATTGTAAGTATTTTAGGTTTGACTGATTATACGAACAATGAAGCCATCACAATTCCTTCAAGAATTATTCAAGAAGATCTCGAAGGTAACTTCGTGTATGTATTGGATGCTGCTCAGAAAGCGACTAAGGTGCATGTGAAATTAGGTCTTTCTCACGATCACGAAACAGAAGTGCTTTCGGGTCTTAAGGGTGGAGAAGTGATTGTTGATAAGGGCAATCGTACGATTGCAGATGGCACGACTGTAAAAGTGCAGAATTAATCTTAACCTCTCAATTAGAGCATTATGGCTGAAAATAATCAACAAAATGTGATTGATAAGGAGTTTGGATTAACCTCCCTGTCGATTCGAAATAAAATTACAGTATACGTACTTACGCTAATTATTATAGCGGCAGGTATCTATTCTTACATCACCTTACCTAAGGAAAGTTTTCCAGAAGTGGAGCAGCCAACGGTATATGTGAGTACAGCACACCCAGGTAACTCACCTGAGGATATTGAAAGTTTGATTACTCGTGAATTAGAGAAGGAAATTAACACTATAGAAGGTGTTGATAATATCCAATCTACTTCGGTACAGGATTTCTCTGCCATTGTGGTAGAGTTTCAGGTTGGAGTGGATGTAGATAAAGCTTTGATCGATGTGAAAGACGCGGTAGATAGAGCTAAATCAGAAATGCCTACAGACCTAAAGTCTGACCCGAGTGTAATCAAGTTTAGTTTTTCAGAGAACTTTCCTATTCTAAACCTTAACCTTACCGATCCTTCAAAATCTTTAGATGAGCTGAATGATATTGCAGAATATCTTGAAGATGAGATCGAGAAATTCAAGGAAATTTCTAAGGTAAATATTGTTGGAGTTGATGAAAAGGAGGTAGAAATAAAAGTAGATCCTTTCAAGCTTGAGGCTAGAAAAGTGACTTTTACCGATATTGAAAACGCAATTACAGCAGAGAACCTTACCCTTTCGGGCGGTAACGTAGTTGCAGATGGTTTAAGAAGAAACGTAAGGGTAATTGGTGAATTTAGTGACCCTGCACAAATCGAAGGAATCATCATTAGTTCTGAAGATGGAAACATCGTTTACTTAAGGGATGTAGCCACAGTTACATTTGGCTACAAAGACAAGATGAACTATGCGCGTTTAGACTTGGATCCAGTGGTGAAGTTGGACGTAATGAAACGAAGTGGTGAAAACCTTTTGATCGCTACGGACAAAATCACAAAGCTGATTGATGAAAGCTATGCAAGTGGTCAAATTCCATCATCTACAAAAGTAACCACCACCAACGATCAGTCTAAAGACACGAAGGAGCAGGTAAGCAGTTTGGGTAATAATATCATCTTCGGGGTAATTTTAGTAGTTACCGTTTTGATGTTCTTTTTAGGAACCCGTAACTCTCTTTTCGTGGGTATGGCCATTCCTTTGTCAATGTTTATGGCCTTAATGATTCTGGGCTTATTAGGCATTTCTATTAACACCATGACGCTTTTCGGCCTTATTATGGCCTTGGGTATGTTGGTGGATAATGGGATTGTGGTGGTTGAAAACGTATATCGTTTAATGGAAGAAGGCTTGAGTCCAATGGCTGCCACCCGTAAAGGGGTAGGCGAAGTGGCTTTGCCAATTATATCTTCTACTGCTACTACTTTGGCTGCCTTTATGCCTTTGGCTTTTTGGCCGGGTATCATAGGTGAGTTTATGCTCTATTTACCAGTGACGCTAATTATTACCTTAGGTTCATCGCTGTTTGTTGCCTTGGTGATCAACCCTGTGTTTATCTCTTCCTTCATGAGGTTGGATGGAAAAAGAGAGTACAATCATAGAAGAATTATTATTAGGTCTTCCATTGCTATTGTTCTAGGGCTTATCGTTGCCTTTGGGGCAGGAATTCCGGCATTGGGTAACTTATTGATCCTTATTGGGGCGCTTACCTTGATGAACGTTTATGTATTGGGACCATTGTCTAAAAGGTTCCAAGCTGGCTTTTTGCCTGCATTAGAAGGTCGTTATGAAATAGTGTTGAAGAGTGCTGTAAAACATCCAGGTCTTTACTTGGGAGGAGCATTTTTGATGCTATTTATTTCATTGGGAATCTTCGCAGCTTTCCAACCTAAAGTGTTGTTCTTCCCTGAAAACGAGCCTAAATATGTAAACGTATTTGTCGAGTTTCCTGTGGGAACAGACATTGAGGTGACCAATGATTTTTCCAAGACTATTGAAGCGCAAGTGCTTGAAATCATTAAGCCTTATGAAGCGGTTGTAGAATCAGTTTCTACCAACGTAAGTCAGGGTGCTGCCGATCCAAATGATCCAACTGCGGTAGGTCAATCGGAAGAGCCACACAAGGCACGTATTACGGTTAACTTTATTGAAAGTAAACTGCGTGGAGATATTAATACGCAAGATGTAATGAACGCTTTGCGTGCGCAGATCAAGCCAGAACCTGGTGTTACTTTAACCATTGATAAAGATGCTGCTGGTCCGCCAACAGGTAAGGCCATTAACTTAGAAATTATTGGTGAAGACCTAGAGACTTTGATCCATGTAAGTGAAGACATTCAACAAAAGATTGATGAGTCTGGAATTCGTGGAATCGAAGAATTGAAGAGTTCTTTAGAATTGGGTAAGCCTGAGTTGATCGTGGATATTGATCGTGACAATGCCAGACGTTTCGGTTTGTCTACTTATGCAATTGCTAATGAAATAAGAACGGCTCTTTTTGGTAAGGAAGTTTCTAAATACAAAGAAGGTGAAGACGATTACGAAATCAATGTTCGTTTGAATCAAGACTATCGTTACGATATCGATGCCTTGCTGAACAAGAACATTACCTTCAGAAATCAGGGCTCTGGGAAATTGGTACAAGTGCCTATTTCTTCTGTTGCCCATGTGCGCTACGGTTCTACCTATGGTTCGATCAAAAGAAAGGATCTGGACAGGGTAGTGACTTTAAGTTCTAACGTTTTGGCGGATGCAAACGCTACCGAAATTGTGGATCAACTCAAGGTGCTAATGGCCGATTACGACATGCCGGCTGGTTATAATTTTGCCTTTACAGGAGAGCAAGAAGAGCAGGCTGAAAACATGGCTTTCTTGGCCAAAGCATTGCTTATCGCAGTGTTCACCATCTTCTTGATCATCGTGTCTCAGTTCAATAAAATTACAGCGCCATTTATCATTATGGTGTCTGTGTTCTTGAGTACCATTGGTGTGTTCTTGGGCTTGGTGATTTTCAATATGGAATTCGTAGTAATCATGACCATGGTGGGGATTATTGCCCTGGCTGGTATTGTGGTGAACAACGCCATTGTATTGATTGACTACATTGAACTGACCAGAAAAAGAAGAAGAAGAGAATTGGGCTTGGATGAAGATGATCGTCTACCAATGGAAGAGGTAGTGAATTCGATTATAATTGCCGGTAAAACGAGACTTCGTCCTGTAATCTTAACAGCCATTACTACGATTCTTGGTTTGGTGCCTTTGGCAGTTGGTTTGAACATTGACTTTATAGGTTGGTTCACTAGTTACAATGCGGACTTCTATATCGGAGGTGATAACGTAGTGTTCTGGGGGCCAATGTCTTGGACGATTATTTTCGGACTTACTTTTGCCACTTTCTTGACACTGATTATTGTTCCTACCATGTATTTATTAGCTGATAAATTCATGTATAGAATAGCAGGTAAGAAGGAAGCTAGAAAGGTGAATGCCTTAAGTTAAAAGAACAAAACAAACTGAGCTTTGGCTTGATGTTTGTTTAAAATACTATGTGGTGATTTAGGTGTTTGTTTTTCAGACACCATCATAGTTAAGGTTGATTTGGTGGCTCTCGGGGTGGTTCCCGAGAGCTCTTTTTTTGAACTCTATATGGGTTCATTTAGTTAGCAAAACGTATGAGATTTAGTGCTTTTTCTTTTATTATAATTGTTCTGTTGCTGAGCTGGATAGAACTATATGCCTATCAAGCCACAAAGACCCTTTTAAAGAACGTAAAGGCCAATAGAGCAAAGTGGCTCAAGAGAATTTACCTTTTACAGGCCATAGTAATGATGACTTTGGTCTTCTATCTTTTCCTTTCTCAGGCAGGAACCGTTGCCTTCAGTTTTATTATTTCTATAATTTTCATGTCCTATTCGGCCAAGCTGGTTGGGTTGGTATTCGTCTTTATTGATGACATCAGAAGGGCCATTGCCCTTTTCTTTGCTGGGAAAAAACGTAGAAAGGACAAAAAAATAGCTTCGGGTAAGAAAATATCAAGATCAGAGTTTCTTGCCAAAACTGCCGTTGCGGCAGCTACTTTGCCAATAGTGACCATGAGTTTTGGCATAGTGTCAGGTGCTTACGATTACCGCATCAGAAGAAAGAAATTATATCTCCCTAACCTTCCCAGCGGTTTTAATGGCATTAAAATGGCCCAGCTCTCCGACATTCATAGCGGAAGCTTTTTCGATAAAAAGGCAGTAGAAGGAGGTATTGATTTACTGATGGGAGAAAAGCCCGATGTGGTATTTTTTACGGGCGATTTGGTGAACAACCAAACCAAAGAAGTAAACGATTACTTCGATATATTCTCTAAAGTAAAAGCGGACCTCGGAGTGTACTCTACTTTGGGTAATCATGACTATGGAGACTACATGCAATGGTCTTCACCTCAAGCCAAACAAAAGAACCTTCAAGACATGGTTTTGGCGCATGAGAAACTAGGCTGGAACTTGATGATGAATGAGAACACTTCGCTGAAAGTAGGAGGAGATCAGATTTCATTAATAGGGGTAGAGAACTGGGGTGGAGGAAGGTTTGCCAAATATGGCAATTTAGATCTTGCACATAAAAACGCTGAAGGCGATGTTAAAATCTTGCTTTCTCACGATCCAAGTCACTGGGATGCACAAGTTAGACCAAACTTTAAGGACATTGATTTGATGTTTGCAGGTCACACCCACGGCATGCAGCTAGGAGTGGAGATCGGTGACTTTAGATGGAGTCCTTCGCAATGGATGTATCCACAATGGGCCGATCTATATACCGAAGGAAATCATCACCTCTACGTTAACCGAGGCTTCGGCTTCTTAGGCTTCCCTGGCCGAATCGGTATTCTTCCCGAGATCACCATTTTTGAATTGACGAATAGGCCTGTTTAAGGTGGGGAGGGTTGCCAGTTCACTAGGTTTATTGCCTTAACTTCTGACCAAGATGTTTCAGTGAGTTGGATTTAAAAGCATTGCTAACATTACCAATGACAAATTGAAATGAAAAGGCATTTCCAGTCAAATCTATTGCGTTGTTGATTGTATAATCTATCACATTATATTTTGCTCGTAACCCTAGGTAAAATTTTCCATTGGTATATACCCTATACCCCAACCCAATATTGAAATTATAGGATACAATGGACCTTGCCTCTAAACCTTGACCCTCATCTTCTTCTAGAACATCAATTCCATCCATTGCTAGCCCTGAGATTAGTTGGAATTCATGATTCCTTACTGTTAAGAGATCACGACCTATTTCAAAACCTATCTGTCCACCAAAAAAGTGATCAGTGGCTTCTGGGGTATTACTTGATTTTCTAAAAGCAAAGTACTCGTTCTTGGTTTTCAGAAATTTAAAGGCTAGGATAAAATCGTAATTCCATTTTTCTTTTTTCCATCCTGCTAGAAAACCAATATCAGGGTGTGATCCTAAGGCTTTCAGTTGGCCTGTTGGTATCCATAAGCCTGTAATCCAGCCAAAATGAGCTTCTGTAAGTGCCTTAACTCGGTTGACTTCATTAACATACTCACTAGCTATTATAGAGTTAGAATATTTTTCTTCCTGCAACTCATGAAATATTGAATCAGATTGACCAGAGTAAAATTTGCTTACCAATTTAGATTGATCGTCTAATTCGTTGCTGTCTAGTAATCTCAAAAATGAATTTGAAATAACTTTGTCAAATGAGCTCTGAGGCTGTACAAACCCGAAGTATGGACGAAGGTCATAGTAGGATGTTCTTTGCTGTTCGTATTCTTGCCTATTTTGAAAATTATAGATGTACCACATGAAGTTCTCATTGATCATAGAATCAATAGGCTTTGATTCGATTAAATTAATCAGAACTCTAGCCCTTAATATGGGTTCAGAAACCTCACATTTCCCCACCCAGTACTTCAGTATTAGTTTAGCTGAATCAAGATTGTTTTTTTCAATATAGTTAGCGAATATCTCTGAAGTTGGTTGAGAGATGTCTTCACAAGTGGGGCTTTTCTTGCTCAGAATCATTTTCTCAATATCTTGAGAAATAACACTCTTAGAAATACCCAAAGTCAGTATTAAAAGTAGTAGTATCCTTGAGTTCATAATCATTGACGGTAATAATCGGGTAAACAAGCCAGTGTATCTACTCCCATTATGTTTTTTGCTCAATCTAGAGAGTTTTTGGTTTTATAGAAAGTGTTAATGGTAACACGAGAGTATATTTGTGTAATTTTTAAAGAGATATAGGCAGTTATAGCTTGAATACCATTGGGGAGAAGGAAAATAGGGTGTTCCTTAGTTGGCTTTTGGTCAAGAACACCAACAAGGGCAAAATTATATGCAATTAGATATAATACATTTAAAAAACGCCATACTATATGTATTGGCATATAGTATGGCGTCCGAAATGTGCTGTTTGGAGAAGAAGGGGTGCATAAGCCAAACCTTCAGCTTGTGGTTTATGATCTGAATTTCTCGTTATACATTTCAAAACTCTCTTTAAGGATTTTGATGGCGGTTTCTTTGTTCATAAACTCCTCAACTACCACTGTCTTTTTCTCTAGCTTTTTATAATCTTCAAAGAAATTCCTCATTTCTGAAATGAAATGTGAAGGAAGTTCAGAGATGTCGTTGATGTGGCTAATGCTCGGGTCTCCCGCAGCCACAGCAATAATTTTATCATCCGCTTCACCATTGTCGAGCATGCGCATAACACCAATAACCTTGGCAGGAACAATACACATAGGAACGATGTCGATTTGCGATAGAATTAGGATGTCTAATGGGTCTCTATCTTCACAATAACTCTGTGGAATAAAACCGTAGTTGGCTGGGTAATAGACGGAAGAGTATAGCACTCTGTCGAGCATTAAAAGCCCGCTGTCTTTATCAAGTTCGTATTTTGCCCTAGTGCCTTTTGGAATTTCAATGATGCCATTTACGATGTCCGGCAGATTATCACCAGGAGAAACATCATGCCAAGGGTTGAATTTATTTTTCATAAAGTTGATTTTTCT
>CAXBPM010000108.1:0-8982 GCA_963977345.1 uncultured Roseivirga sp. | reverse complement strand
TACTTAATAATGATAAACTCTACCCTGCGGTTTTTTTCACGGCCAGAGTCGCTTGAGTTTTGGCCTACGGGTTTTTCGCCACCAAAACCTACGGTTTCTATGCGTTTTCCCGAGATCCCTTTTTCTACTAGGTAGTCCTTAACGGCATCCACGCGATCCAATGAAAGCTCTTTGAGCAATTTAGGGTTCCCACGGTTATCGGTGTGGCCTTCCAAACGGATTTCGAGGTCTGGGTTATTTTTCATCAATTCAATCAAAACCTCAAGTTGGGTTGCTGTGGTCTTCGCGTTAGCAAAAGAGGACGTTCCTTCATTAAAAAGCACATTTGGGATTTTGATTTTCGTTCCCACCTCTCTTGGTGTCAGTTTAAAGCCTTCAACACCTTTGACCCCAGAATCACCGCTTCTAGGAATAGAGGAAGCCACAAAGGTTTCTTTGTACTTTAGAAAACCATCGGCATCAATCTCAACAGTCACTTCAAGACCTTCTTCAATGGTCACTAAAAATTTCTTTTCTTGGGAATCTAAATCAGCAGTATTTACCTCAACTTCCTTTTCTCCAAAGGTCAGCTTCACAAGGCCATTTACAGGTTTGTCGTTACGGACGTCCAACACCTGCATGGTCATTACTACCACTGGTTTCTCTGGTGCTTTTGGTGTGCTCACTTGTGAAATTGGCACTTCCGTCTGCGAGATAATTTCTTGCAATACCTTTTCTGTTTTATTCAGAGGAAAACCGAAGATGTCGCCAAAGCCTTCGCTGTTTTGGGTGGAAGAAAAATAAGCCAATTCACCCAGCTTAGGGATGGTGTAGCCAAGCTCCACTCCTGCTGTATTTACTTCTGAACCTAAATTAACAGGATCTGTCCAATCCTTCCAGGTACCGTCTTTACGCTGGCTTACAAAAATATCGCGGCCACCTTGGCCACCAAAACCATTTGAGGAGAAGTACAAGGTCTTTAAATCTGGCGCCAAATAAGGTGCCCATTCTTCACCCATGGTATTCAAATCAACTCCCATATTTTCTGGTGGAGTCCAACTGCCATTGCTTTCTTTAAAAGTGACATAGAGGTCTTCATTCCCGTAAGTATCATAACTTTTAAACGACAGAATCATCACTTTTTCGTCTGGCGAAATAGAGCCACTGATGTACTCAGATTTATTTTCAAAGTAGCGGATATCTACCGGCTGAGGCACCGACCAATGGTCTTTCACCCACTCTGCCATGGCAATTCCTTTGTGTAAATTCCCTTCTGAGTCTTTATAGTTCAAAAGGTAGATGCGTTCTCCATTGGCTGAAAAACCTACAATGCCATTCAATCCAGTGTGGTTAATGGTGCTGCCGCCATGTTTGGCCACAGACCAACCCTTTGCGGTTTTGTCCGAATACCAAATATCGCCTCGGTCGATTACCCCTCCTTCGTTACGAGGATGGCCAGAACGCACAAAGTACATGCGCTTACCGTCAGGAGTAAGCACAGGGTTTTGTTCATCAAAACTGGAACTAATACTGTCCATTTTTACATGGCTTTGGGATTGCCCCAACAGCATTGCCTGATTGCAAAAAAGAACAAGAAGAATGGTATAGAAAGTCGTTTTCAAAGCTAGTATTGTGTTTCCTTTTCTTTCAACGTACGAAAAAGAAAATATTTCGTCTCGAAGATAAGGGTTAAGCTTTAAACTACCCTGCTGTGGGCGCTGAATAACATATTTTAACGTTGGTAGTCCGAAGACGGAAGATGGAAGCTTTGCTCGGAATTGAGGCAAGACCTATCAAATGAGAATTATCTATTTGCGACCAATTCCCTTTTGTTATTTGGTAAGTTTTGAGCACTTTCAGATCGGAAATCACATATCAGTAATGTTCTCTAAAATATGAAAACAGAGTTCACCTATATAGAGCAGTTCATCAATCGAATTGATGTAGAATGCCCCAGCTGCAAGGCCAAAGCCATTGTGACTTCAAAGCCAGAAAACCGAGCCGAAACTAGGTTTACCTGTGTTAGTTGTGGTTCAACAAAAAATTGGATGGGTAAAGGAAATGTATTTCAAACTGGAAGTAGCTTATTCAATTCAGGAGGAATTCTGTTAGGAAGCCCAGTGGACTGCTATTTCAAATATCCTTTGTGGTATAAAACCGAAGTAAAAGGAGAAGTACTTTTTGCCTATAACATGGAACACCTCACCTACTTACTCAATTTCATTTCGAACAAAGTGAGAGAACGTCAGCCGAATGAGCATGGCTGGAGTAACCGAAGTTTGGAAAGTAGATTACCCAAATGGATGCTTTCTGCTAAAAACCGAGAGGTGATTGAGAAAAAGCTGAAAGAACTAATGGCAAAGGGGGTTAGAGTTTAGAGTTTACTGTTTACTGTTTACTGTTTAGGGTTTAGGGTTTAGGGTTTAGGGTTTGAAACGCAGAGCTGAACGAAGATGGTTGTTTTGCTAAAGGAAATTTAATCTTCCAAATGGTGGACTCCTTTTTCCATTTTAGGTGAATACCTTCCTGACTTATAAAATCGAGAGTTAATCCCCTTTTGAACACCTTCTACCACAAACTCATCTTCGCGTTCTACTTTATCCAATAAAGCCCCCGCACCGCTGTCCATTTTGCTTTCGTCATACACATAAGTAATAAAGCTCACTCGGGTTCGGTTGACGGAAATTGGTTTAACCACATTGATGGAAAGCCCCCAAGGGTAAAAATTGAACATCATATTCGGGAATACCCAGAAATAATAAGCCGCCACGTTCTTGCCGTAATCCATGTGTCCTTCCGGTAGATCAAAAGTATCTTCGGCCGAACTCGCAAAACCAATTTGAAGGTTCATGTGATCATAAAGTACTGATTCATAGGAACCGTAATCCAACACCGCATTTAAATCACTATGCACAAAAGGAATATGGAAACCCTCCAAGTAATTGTCGCAGTACAAAGACCAATGCGCATTGACCAAGTAATCTTGCGAACGCTGTGCATCATGTCTAAACTCATGCAAAGGCATAAAACCAATACGTTCCAGCATTCCTTCCAAAACAGGTTCAAAATCGAAACTGGGATCGAGCCCCATAAATAGTAAAGGCCCTAATTGCTTCAATGGAAATTGATGCAGACTGTCGGAAGCACAAGGGAAGTTCTCGGCTTCTTTAAATTCAGGCATGTGTTCAAAAGCCCCGTCCAATCCAAACCTTCGCCCATGGTATTTACATACTAACTTTCGTTCCGAACCGGGGTGATGACAGACGATATTTCCTCGGTGGGTACACACGTTGGTCAAGCAATGAATCTCTTCATCCTCGGTTCTGGTCAATAAAACGGGTTCTGTTAGGTAGCCCTCTAATAGTGTAAATGGATAAACTTGCTTCGGTAACTTCACCAAAGACTCGTCTCCAATCCATTGCCATGATTTCAGAAACACCTTCTCTTTCAACGCTTCAAACACTTGAACGTCACGATAAAAGCTAGAGGGAAGTGTATGTGCTTTTTCAATTTCTGGATGAATGGAGTAGTTAGGCATGTTCAGCTTTTATCAATATATTTCAAATGGAATACATGCTAAAATAGGTATTCTAATTCGATTTTTTCAGCTATGAGCAACAGCAAGAATTCCAGTAAAAAATTAGGCGTTTGGACGACCACCGCACTCGTTGTGGGTAGCATGATTGGTTCGGGCATATTCTCACTACCCGTTGCTTTGGCGCAATTTGGTGGTATCAGCCTTTTTGGATGGGTGTTCGCGGCCATTGGCGCATTTATTTTAGCTAAAATACTAGGGCGACTTAGCAAAGTTATACCAGATACAGGTGGACCATACGCGTATAGCCGAGCGGGCTTTGGAAGCTTTGTCGGTTTCTTTGTCGGTTGGGGCTATTGGCTATCCATCTGGGCTACAAATGCTGCCATTGCCATTACATTTGTAAGCTACTTGGGCGTTTTTATTCCCGCCCTAAACAACAATCCTGTTTTATCTGTAATTACAAGTTTAACCGCCATTTGGCTACTCACTGCCTTGAATAGCTATAGTATTAAGGGGAGTGGAAAAGCACAATTGATTACCACAGTATTAAAAATCATACCCTTGTTACTGATTACAGTTGGTGGCTTTTTCTTTATTGAATGGAATAACTTCAAGCCACTGAATATCAGTGGAAGTTCATCAATAGAAGCCATCACTATTAGCACAGCCCTCTGTCTATTTGCATTTTTAGGTATTGAAGCGGCCACCATACCGGCAGGCAATAT
Source organism: uncultured Roseivirga sp. (assembly GCA_963977345.1). Lineage (GTDB taxonomy): Bacteria > Bacteroidota > Bacteroidia > Cytophagales > Cyclobacteriaceae > Roseivirga. Next base: position 4,740 of record CAXBPM010000108.1, on the reverse strand, counting down.
TAAGTCACCTGAAAAAACGATCCCAAAAGCGACCATGTATGGAACCATAGTGGTTACTATAGTTTATATGGCGAGCTCTTTTGCTTTGTTCGGGGTTTTAAGCCCATTAGAAATGGCCAATACAGCTTCTCCTTTTGCAGATGCGGCTTCTAAAATGTGGGGTGCGAATGCGGAGTATATTGTAGCTGCAGGCGCCTGTATTTCTACTTTTGGCGCTTTAAATGGCTGGATTCTAATTTCTGGTCAAATGCCGCTGGCAATGGCCAAAGATGGAATTCTACCCAAGGCTTTCGCGAAAATCAATAAAAATGAGTCGCCTTACTTTAGTATCATCGTGTCAAGTATAATCGTTACCGTTTTATTATTGCTCAATCAAACCAAAGGCCTGGCCGATGTTTATACTTATATGATATTGTTGAGTACGGTTACCGCATTGGTTTCCTATATCTTTAGCGTATCGGCATTCGGTTTATTTTCCATTGAAAGGAAGTACGGTTTCAAGCCAAAATTTACCAATTTCATCCTTACCCTTGTAGGCTTCGGCTTTTCCATTTGGATGATGTTTGGCTCTGGCCATGAGGCCGTTTCTGTTGGTTTTATTGGTCTATTATTGGGAATTCCAGTCTATATTTGGAGTAAACGAAAAATCTAAAATGCATACCTCTCATTCGGAATACGGAACAATTAAATCCCTTTGGATCAAGCCTGTAAAACACGGCTTTGTAGATCAGCAAATGATTGACAGCCAGTGGATAGACTTGAACTTTCTAGAATGCCCTATCTATCCAAAAGCACTTCAGGAATACGATAGTTTCAAAGCGAATTTCTATTTCCTTGGGTCGAACTTGGCGACATTCGGTTCGAATGATTATGTAAAAATGGACTCTATATATTGTAGAGATGCCTCGATCGCCACTGACTACGGAATGATTCTCTGCAATATGGGTAAAGCTGGCAGAGTTAATGAACCCATGTCGCATAGAGAAGCCTATGAGGCGGCTGGCATAAAAATTTTCGGACAAATTGAAGGGCCTGGCACTTTGGAAGGTGGTGATGTGGCTTGGCTTGATGAAAAGACTTTGGCGGTTGGGAATACCTACCGTACCAACCCAGAAGGAATCAGACAACTCAAAGCGCTTTTAGAACCTAAGGGGATTGAGGTACTCATCGTAGATTTGCCACACTACAAAGGCCCCTCCGATGTATTCCATCTGATGTCTATTCTTAGTCCTGTGGATAAAGATTTGGCGGTGATTTACTCTCCTTTAATGCCTATTTCCTTTAGAAATGAATTGATCAGAAGAGGTTTTGAGTTTATAGAAGTACCCGAAGACGAGTTTGACTCAATGGGCTGCAATGTATTGGCCATTTCGCCCAGAAACTGCTTAATGGTGGACGGCAACTCTTCTACAGAAGAGCAATTGAAGGACGCGGGTTGCAGGGTAACGACCTATCAAGGCGATGAAATAAGCTATAAAGGCGGTGGTGGCCCGACTTGCCTTACCAGGCCAATGATGAGGGAAATCTAGTCCATTTCATTTCGCTCATTCTAAATTCATTTCGAATAGAAGCCCTGAAAACTTTTTAGGCTCTAAATTCTATGCGATCTTCGTAAGCGGAACGGCTCAAGGCTCGTTCTTCCAACATCAAAAACCGAATACTTATGCCTCATCAAGCCAATCGACTAATCAATTCTTCCTCCCCTTACCTGTTACAGCATGCCTATAATCCTGTAGACTGGTTTCCTTGGGGTGAAGAAGCCTTGGAGAGAGCAAAGAAAGAAGACAAACCGATTATCGTGAGTATTGGCTATTCGGCTTGCCATTGGTGCCATGTGATGGAAAGAGAAAGCTTTGAAAACGAGAAAATTGCCGAAATAATGAACGCGCATTTCGTTTGCATTAAAGTGGACAGAGAAGAGCGCCCCGATGTAGATCAAGTGTATATGGATGCCGTACATGCCATGGGTTTGCAAGGCGGTTGGCCGCTAAATGCCATCCTCCTACCCGACCAACGCCCGTTTTATGGAGGGACATATTTTCCAGCCCAAGGTTGGGCAAACTTACTGCTTCAAATCGCCAAAGTATTTAAAGAGCAACGTGCCGAATTAGAAAAATCGGCTGAAGGCTTTATGAACTCGCTCAGCGTGAGTGATATTCAAAAATATGGTTTGAATTCTATCGGTGCTGATTTCAGTAAAGAAGATTTGAGCCAGATGTTCAAGATCCTCAGTCAGAATTTTGACAAGGAAAAAGGAGGCATGAATAAAGCCCCTAAATTCCCAATGCCTGTCATTTATTCCTTTTTGCTTCGCGAATTTGAAGTGAATAAAAACGAAGACGCTTTGGCACATGTTAAGCTTACGCTCAACAAAATGGCTTTCGGAGGCCTCTACGATCAAATTGGTGGTGGATTTACTCGCTACTCTACCGATGCCGAATGGTTTGCTCCCCATTTTGAAAAAATGCTTTACGACAATGGGCAGCTTGTAAGTCTCTATTCTGAAGCCTTTCAGGCCACAAAAGATCCACTTTACAAAGAAATCGTTTTCCAAACCATCGAATGGCTACAAAGAGAAATGACCACCGAAGAAGGCGGATTCTATTCAGCTTTAGATGCAGACAGCGAAGGCGAAGAAGGAAAATTCTATTGTTGGACAGCTTCAGAATTTCGCGAGGTGCTTGGCCCCGATGCCGAATTGATGTTTGCTTATTATAACCTCACTGAAAAGGGAAATTGGGAGCCACAAAAGAATATTCCGCACCGAAACCTAATCGACTCAGAGTTTGCAAAGGCTCATGATCTTTCTTTAGAAGAACTTCAAGACTTGGTAAAAGCGGCTAACCTCAAATTACTCAAGCAAAGAGAAACGAAGGTGCGCCCTGGCTTAGACGATAAAATACTTTCTGGCTGGAACGGGCTTATGCTCAAAGGTTTGGCGGATGCCTACGCCAGCTTTCAAGCACCAGAGTTTCTTCAAATGGCCATTAAAAATGCAGAGTTCATTTGCGCCAAAATGAAAAACGGAAAAGGGCTATTCCGAAATTATAAAGGAGGAAAAGCCAGTATTGATGCCTATTTGGAAGATTACGCAGCGGTAACTCAGGCTTTCAATGCACTCTATCAGGTCACCTTTGATGAGAAATGGCTCAATGAAGCCGTCCAATTGACAGAATACACTATCGCACATTTTTACGATGAAGAAGAGCGCTTTTTCTTCTTCACCAATGATAAATCTGAAAAACTGATTGCCCGAAAGAAAGAGATTTTCGACAACGTCATTCCAGGGTCAAATTCATTAATGGCCCAAAATCTATATGCTTTGGGTACGATTACCAGTAATCAAACCTATATCGATATGGCAATCGAAATGCTCGGTCGGGTGAAGAAAATGGTCATGATAGAACCTCAATATTTGACCAACTGGGCTTGTTTGGCTACTCAAACGGTAACACCAACGGCCGAAATCGTTATGGTAGGTGATGATATTCAAACACAGGCCTTTGGTTTCTTTGATCAATTTATGCCGAATAAGGTATTGGTTGGTGCAGAAAACGCAGGCACAAGTAAACTAGAACTATTGGCCAACCGAGGAAGACTTAATGATCAAACCACCTTTTACGTTTGCTTCAATAAAGCCTGTCAACTGCCAGTAAATTCAGCAAGTGAAGCAATAAATCTAATTCAGGATATAAAATAGTTTTGGCAGACGAGGATTATTTCTAACCTTGCCAAAGGTTCAAAACCAAGGTATTTCCCTAACGATTTGACGATAGAACAACTCAATATTGACGATGCAAATGAGCAGGTACTGTTTGCCGATGTGGCTTTACCAGTCCCTGTGCCCATGCTTTATACCTATAGTATTCCTGCGGAATATCGAGGGAATATAAAGGAACGTACGAGGGTTATCGTTCAGTTCGGAAAAAAGAGAATCGTTACAGGAATTGTAGAAAAGGTACATGGAAATCGCCCAGAAATCTATGCTGCTAAGCCCATTTTAGAAGTATTGGATACCGAGCCCATCATTACACGCATGCAGATGGAGGTAATGAAATGGATGGCAAACTACTACATGTGTACCTTTGGTGAAGTAATTAACGCTTCCTTGCCTTCTGGCCTTAAACTGAGCAGTGAATCGCGCATTCAATTGCATCCACATAACGATTGGAACGAAAGTGAATATCCATTCGATGATCGAGAGCTGCTGATTTTAAAAGCACTTGAGAACAATGATTCGCTTACCTATAAAGAAGCTGCAGAGGCAATTGATCAAAAAAGCGCACTGAAGTTCATTAAATCCCTGATTCAGAAAGAAGTCATCATTATTTATGAGGAAGTAAGGGAGAAGTATAAACCCAAAATAGTCAAGAAAATACGTCTGTCAGCAAGTTATGCCGAAGATGAAAAAACACTTCAATCACTTTTTGCGGAACTTGAGAAAAGACCAAAGCAAAGTGATATTCTGCTCAAGTACCTTCAAATGGTACCTGTATATCAGAAACCAGAACGAAATGAAGCGGGCATTCCTAAAAACACAATCAATGAAGCTGGCCTATCTGTTTCCTCGCTGAACACACTAGTTAAGAACAAAATATTTGAGGAATTCGAAGAAATCGTTTCTCGTTTTGAAGAGAACACCGAAGTTTTTGAAGCTTCTCCCCTTTCCGAGATTCAAGAAAAAGCCAAGCAGGAAATCCTCGATATTTTTGAAGAGAAATCTACCGCCTTACTCCACGG
>CAXBPM010000107.1:0-8991 GCA_963977345.1 uncultured Roseivirga sp. | reverse complement strand
GAGGAACTACCAAAGCATTTCTAATGCGATTTACACCAACAAATGTCAGATCAGTTTATGCCAAGCATCGCTAAAGCGGCTACTAATTTATTTGAGTTTTTGGACAGTGCGGCATACTCGTTACAAACGAGTATGAGTGAAGAGTTGAGGATGAGTCGGGCTTCAACATAACTTCCAGCCTTTGGCAAGTACCTATCTTATTCTTTAGTAGCTAACTTGTACTGTGATTAGCTTCACTCACTCCTCATCGTTTGCAACGAGTAGGAACTACTAAAGCATTTCTAATGCGATTTACACCAACAAACGTTAGATCATTTTATGCCAAGCATCACTTAAGCGGCTGCTATTTTATTTGAGTTTTTGGGCTTGCGGCATACTCGTTACAAACAAGGATGAGTGAAGAGTTAAAAATGAGTCAGTCTTCATACATATCTTCCAGCCTTTAGCGACTAATCTTGTACCGTGATTAGCTTCACTTGATCATCCACTCCAGTCATTTGCCAATGGCCTAGCGCAATGGGAATAGAACCAATACTATTCAATTCGTCAAAGAAATTCTTGAGATGAAAGGTTTCTCCTTTGCCTTCAGTAACCCGTGCATAATCAGCCATCGCACTTTCTAAAAGATACTTACCCGTGATATAACTGGTGCCATAACCCGGCTGCCTTAAATAAAGATGCTGTTCAAAAAGAAGCAATTCCTTTTCGGTTTTCATCCAACCGCGAGGCGTAAACTCTGAATGTATTCCGCCAGCTTCTTCGCTGTTCATTTCGTTGGCCTGGGCATAGAGAGAGCCCAATCCGCGCGCTGCCCTTTGCGCAATCATAATGTATACTATTTCACGTACCCTCGGATCATCATCATACAATCCAGCATCCATAAACATTTCTTCCACAGCGGTGGCGGTGCCTTCATTGCGCGAATCGAAAATATTGTAAAGCAAAGCACCTCGTCTGATTTCACTTTCGTGTGGCTCAAAGTCCATTCTTGCCAATTCGAACCAATGGTAGAAATGAGAGTAAAGAGGGCGGGCATCAAAGTGCTGACCAATGGAGAAGAAGTTTCTTTTTTCACGAGGCACAAATTCACCCAAGTGGGCGTACAAAGCGGTGTCGAAGTAATCTTTTACAGTGACTATTTCCTGCTCATACAAAAAGGTGAGCAAGCCTTTGGCCGATCGATCTGCCATAGCATCGTATTCCTCTGGCGAATTGGCATCTTCGAGCTCCGATAAATAGCGGTTGCGATGTTCTTCCAATTTCAAGGCTGTCCAAGCACGGGCCAGTTCTCTTTTGAGAATCATTACTTCATCCTCCCAAGTAAGCGGTACCAAATGAACGTTTTGCTGATACCAAGTATAATTCTCTTTACCGATACCCGATGGACCCGTTTTACTTTTTCCCTGACTTTCTAGCCAAGTGACCAAGTCGTTCGTGGAGTTGACTGCCTTGTCAATCGCGCTGGTCATTTCGTTATCATTGGCTATGCTCTCCCATTTTTTGATGGCGTTTAAATCATTCGTTTGGTTTCGAATGTCTCTGATCCCCGCAATCCACAGGTCTTTTGCATTGCCTGTGAGGTTCTTTTTGGCTTGTTCGTTAAAGGCAGGTATGGATTCAAACCCACTTAAAAACTTTGCTCTAGCTTCAGTATTTAAAGGGAAATCGTATTTCCAGATATCGATGGCGCCATGGTTCGTTGGGCCTTCGTGTGCGGGAACATCACTGCGCTCCATCCAAATGGTTTTATAAAAAGCAGGGTCTCTTTGCCAAGGTTTTAGAATCCGGTCATTGAAATCATAGCCGTTCATTTCTGCCCAAACAATGTGATAATCTACCTGCTCTTCCACTGACCAACCAGCGGTATCCATCGCCAATAACTTTGCTTGAAGTTGCTTAAAGGCTGGAAACCGTTCTTTGAAAGTTGCTTGGCTGTAATCAGGCGCACCATCAAGGCGTGGAGGGTTTTCAAATGTTCTCCAATCTTTAAAAAGATCGACCAAATCGGAATATTCTCTGGTGACCGCAGCCGTTGGCTCGCTTGAAGGCGTTTTACAGCCTAACATTACGAAGAGTAGCAAAAAGGGAAGGTACTTGTGCATAAGGTTGAATTGTGGTTAGAGGCTTAATTTAGTCAATTTGAAAAAGATTAATACGGATTGCGCTGGTGAAATAAGTTGCTGCTGCTCTAACCACTCCTCCTCGTTTACAACGAGGAGGAGATGTACCAAAAATGGTCTTTAAAAAAATTGTCTCTCTAACTTAGGTATTTGTTTATTTTTTCAATAAATATTTGTATATTTAAACCCTAGCGGATTCTATCCGCTTTAATTTAGTGTTTGTTTAGAAGCCTTGACAGAACACTAATTTGATTGCAAAAATAATTACTAACTGTTAAGCAAATAGCTTAATCGAATCGGTTCCATGAATTACAGAGACGTAATGATTGGGATAGAACAAAGTCGTGAAAGACCACAACTTTGCTCTATCAAAAAGGCTTCATCCGGTATCGAAATTTAAGTTGTTACGCTAATGCAGTTTTCAAATTTCTATATCCATCCTTCTGTACTCATCTGTGTTTTATTGATGTTTTTGCCTGTTATTCACGCTTTTATACCAGAAAAAAAATTATCCCGCCTAGCTAAATTTTATTCTTCAATTCTATCCAAAATTCCATTAAAGTCCTTAATCCGTTTAATCAAAAAAGGGGGCGGTTAATTCTCTCCTCCTCATTTACAACAAGGAGGAACTACCAAAGCATTTTTTAATGTGATTTATACTTTGTAGCATCTTCGTTACAAACGAAGATGAGTGAAGCGTTGAGGATCAAAAAGTTTACAGCATTAATTTCACTTCAACCGCTCAACTGGTCTTCGCGTCTCGCTGAGACCACATCTGATCATGTTCACTTCAACCGCTCATGAATCAACCTTAAACCATCAAGGGTAAGGTGGCGGTTTACTTCATCAAAGCGTTCGTGGAGTGGGGTAAGCACGGAAGAAAGGCCTCCCGTGGCTACTACTTTAAAATTTCTTCCCATCTCTTTTTGAATTCTATCGAGCATTCCCTCCACCATACTCACATAGCCCCAAAGCACGCCTGCTTGTATGGCATGTACTGTGTTTTTTCCAATCACCGAAGTGGGTAATTCCAAAGGCACATCTGGCAGCTGTGCCGTATTTCCAACCAAAGCTTTAATGGCTGTTTTTAAGCCCGGAGCAATATTTACCCCGTGAATATTGCCCGAAGCCTCCACCACCGTAAAAGTGAGGGCTGTGCCAAAATCCACCACAATACAGTCGGTTTTATAAAGGCAATGGGCCGCCATGGCATTGGCCATTAAGTCTGTGCCAATGCTATGGGGGTTGCTGGTGATAATGGGCAATTGATCGTAATATTTCGGCCCAATAAACACATGCTCGCATTCAATTAAGTTCGACCAAAACTCAGCCAAAATGCCGTTCATTTGTGGCACCACAGAGGAAATAATGATGCCGTCAACATCACTCAATTTGAGATCGTTTTCCATAAAATTGAGGCGCAAAAACACCTCATATTCTATCTGGTTTTTTATCGGGAGCGTATTAAATCGCCATTCATGAATCCACGCGTTTCCATCATGAACTCCGAAAACAATATTGGTATTCCCTGCATCAATGGCTAAGAGCATTTTCTTAATTTTTAAGCACCAAATTATAAACCCAAAAGACCTTCTATTTTTTCACAAACAGAGGTGGGTTCTCTTCATCAAAACCCGTGGCTTCTTGATAAGCCCTGGCCACCGCTAAAATCGTAGCTTCGTCATACAAGTTACCAATAAACGAAATACTCGTTGGACTACCATTTTGGGTATAGCCATTTTTCATGACCACAGCCGGATGCCCCGTAAGGTTGGTTGTCGAAAGCTGGTTATTCCCTGTACTCGGGCTGATGATCACATCATAATCCTTCATCAGTTCATTCACTTTTTGCATCACTTCATAGCGCACTCGGTTGGCGTTAATGTAATCTACCGCAGTAATAAAACGCGCTTCACGGAAGGAGTTTGGCCAAGCGCCCGAATTCTGTCGTACCAAAAGACTGTCTCGGTTTGAGCGCGTCAGTTCGTCAAAAGCGGCAGCAGCCTCGGCCGAAAGAATGTTCAACATTCCTCCGAAAGGAAGATCAGAAACCCATTCTACGGGTTTTAAGTCTGCACCCAATTTCGTCAACTCGTCCAGCACCTGCTGATCGTTTTTCTTCTGGGTTTCGTTTCGGGTATTATCGAAATAAGACTTGAGGTAGCCCACTCTTAGTTTCGATAAATCCGCTTTTCCATTATAGTTGAAAGGGGCATCTTGTACCGAAAGGTCGATCCCGTCAGAACCTCGGATTACCTCAAACACCAAAGCGCAATCGAAGGCATTTCGGGCAATCGGACCAATCTTATCCATGCTCCAGCTGAGTGCCATCGCACCCGCCTTACTCACCCTACCAAAAGTAGGTCGAAGGCCAGTCACTCCATTTCGGGTAGAAGGAGAAACAATAGAACCCAAGGTTTCTGTGCCCAAAGCAAAAGGCACCAAACCAGCCGAAGTTGCAGAAGCCGAACCCGCTGAAGATCCACTTGCGCCTTGCTCTAAATTCCATGGATTTTTGGTGGTTCCGCCATACCAAACATCGCCCATGGCCAAAGCACCTAAAGTAAGTTTAGCGACCAATACGGCTCCTGCATCGTCTAATTTTTTAATTACGGTGGCCAATTCATCGCCACGGTCTTGGTCTTTATAAGGTCCAGCTCCCCAAGTGGTTTTATAACCCGGAACCGCAAGCAAATCTTTAGCACCGTAAGGAATACCGTGCAGCGGCCCCAAATAAGTGCCTTTCACCAATAAATCATCCGCCTTTTTGGCCTGCGCCAAAGCGCGTTCTTTGGTAATGGTAATAACGGCCTCTAGCGTTCCCCCGTGTTTTTCTAATCTATCGAGAAAGAATTGGGTAAGTTCAACCGAACTGATCTTCTTGTTTTTAATAAGGGAAGAAAGTTGCGCTACGGTATAAAAAGCCAAGTCGTTCTTATCCTTTGGCATTTCTACCTTATTCGGCAAAAGCCATTCAATTTTCTTTTGTGCCGGAAAATTCGTTTTCCCAATATTCGGGTTGAACAAAACGGCTGGTGGAGTGGCATTGTCTAAGTGATATTCGTGCAGTTCGCGGACATCTGCCAAACCCCTGTTCAGGTTAGGAAGTAGCTGTTCAATCTCATCATCAGTCAGTTGCAAGTCAATTATTTTTTGAGCCGATTGAACATCAGCTTTTTCGATCTTGATTTCTTGAGCTACTTTGTAGCCCATTACAAAACCAGAGGAAACCAATAGTACCACCAATAAAGCGGCAATCGGAATTCTGAACTTACGGGGATTTGGCTGTTTCATGGGTTTAATTTAAATGTTTTGCCGTCCTTTGCAGAACAATAACAAATCTAACAATCTGCTGAAGTTTTAAGTTATGAAAACGATAGAAACACAACAAGCTCTTTTTCCTAACTGGATGCGTGGATTTCTACTGATTGCCTGCGTTTACAATATGTTTTGGGGCATTTTCATCGCCTGGTTTCCGGAAAGCTTTTACCATTGGGTAACCGAAAGCCAAAATGCACAACCAGAAATTATTATTTGGCAAGGAAGAGCGGTGCTGATTATGGGCTTCGTCTATTTCGCTGCCGCACTTCATCCAGGTAGGCTTTGGTATTTCCTTTTGATTGGAGCGCTTTCCAAAATTACCGGTGCCATTTGGTTCTATGCCGTGATTTTAGAAGGAAAAGTTGGCGACCAAGGCTTGTTCCACCTGATTATGAATGATGGGATTTGGGTGCCTTTCCTTATCGCAATTGCCCTAAAAGGCAAGGCTTATAAGGCGGCTAAATAGCAAAACATAAATTGTTTCTATTGTGAATTTTTAAATTTAAAAAACATGAAAGAACGTTTTACCAGACTCTACGAATACAACATTTGGGCAAATAACCTGTTTGTCGATGTGCTCAAATCCAACGTTTATAAAAACGAGAAAATCACTACCCTTTTCCACCACATTGGGAATGCCCAACTTATTTGGCTCGATAGAATTACCCATTCTGAAGAAGATGTACCCGAGGTTTGGACTGAAGGGAGTTTACCAGATGCGATTGAGCTCGTAAACAGAAGTAGCCAACGATGGTTAGATTTCATCTATTCTCAAGAAGAATATGAAAATGTGATTGAGTATAAAAACTCAAAAGGAGAAACTTACGAAACCCGAATTTCCGATATTTTAACGCATGTGGCAAACCACAGCACACATCACCGTGGTCAGTTGGCCACTTTGCTTCGCGAAGAAGAAATTACGCCTCCCACAAGCGATTTTATTTTTTACGTTAGGGCTTAAAAGAAGATCCACTTCTTCCTTTTGTAGATTGGAGTGCGCTTCGTGTTGGTCATGGATGTTCCACGTGAAGTACCAAAACAATAGGGTTTTTTGGCGTTTGCTTTAAGCTGGCTGATGTTGATGCTGAAGAAGAAACTACCAGTATTGGGTTCACTGCTTAAAAGCGATCCCAAGCTTTGGGTACCAAGCGTAAAAACCCCATAGCGAGCGGCCAAACCCAAATGAAACGCCCCTTGTTGATTAATGTATAATGGAGTGTAAATAGCCTTCTTTTCATGTTCCCAACGGGGAGAAATGGTGAGGCTATGTTGGTAATTGAGTCGGTAATCTGCTTTGGAAAGGCTGGTTAAATCCACTCTGGCAAAAGCGCCTAAATAATAGTCGTTCCCGAAATTATAGTCATAGCCTAGATTTAGTGTCGTGGGTAAACTCACAGTGTATTCTCCATTTAAGGAAGATGTTTGGGCTACAGTTGCCAGACTATCGGAAGTGCCTCTGAAACTGGTAATTCCGCTAAACAGCGTGTCTAAATTCGCGGCATTCACATTGCCCAACAAACCCGTGCTTTGTGTTGAAGCCGTTCCATATTGAAACTTCATCATCCCAACATCAGTAATGCTTGCGCTGAGTTTAAATTCATAATCAATGTCCCTGTTTCGATTCGTTCCATTCTCATCTTTTGATGCCTCCCAGTAGGACACCCTTTCGTACACCACACCAAAGTCAAACCCAAAGTGGTTGCCAATTAAATCGGGCAAACGGTCCAGCTTTTCAGTACCGTCAAATTGCTCAAAGCTGTCGAGGTTAGCAGAATATCCAAAGGCCAATTCGGCATTGGTCAAATCAGTAATTCCAGCGTTATCGGTCGAATAACTAATGTCTTTAATGTCCAAAAAAGCACTTCCCCTTGGGTTGATCAGCTTAAAAGTGGCTCCTGCTTTCCAACGATTAAAACCATCATCCTTTAAAATTTTAGCATAAGTAAGCCCATATTCTCTCCAAAGAGCTGTCGCAAATTTGCCTGATTGATCAGTGGCTTGACTATTCAGAAACTGAGGTTGTGTGAACCTTCCTATTTGAGTAATAAATTTTGGGCTAAAGTCAATAGCGCTTCCGTGTGCTCGCATCCGGTAGGTAAACCCAATGGATTCGTTGCCGCGTAAAGTCGCCATCCCTGAGATTCCGCCTAAAGTAATATTTGAGTGCAAAAACCTTTGGCCGTCATTGAGGTATCGAACAAAACCACGGCTGGTTTCTGTGCTTTTTATATAGGCAATGTTATTGGTGAGGAAGTAATTCGCATTCACCAAACTGATGTCGTACTTGTAAGGAGAGCCCGCTAAGTTTGCTGGCTGAAGTTGTGCTCCAATGATCCCAGAAAAATCAGAATGTATGTACCCATTAAAGCTTTGACCCATAATAAGTTGGGGCAACAAAAGCGTCAGAAAAGCAAGTGTAAATCGCAAAATGGGACCTAAATATCTATGAAACACTGAAATTACGCCAATTTCTAAGAATTATTTTAACCATTCTGTGTTTTCCGTAAAAAGCACAAAATCAGCAACATACAGAGGTCAAGACTCATTATCGCCAAAGAATCTATTCACCAATATCATTTACACCAAATAATAATACGTGTTCATACATTGTAAGGGTTGGCGAAATTCAAAAAATTGTATTTGAACGACATCATTAATTGTATGAAAAGCATTTTTCTGTATATTTGTATTACTTTCAACAAGCACCTAGTGGCAATTCTCCACTTATAACACATTCCCCAGATTACTGAACCAAGCATCAATCGAACTAACGTAATACGTTTTTCAATCAATCGTATTGCTCATTTCTATCCCCTGCAACACAGGGTGTGTTAGGTGTTACACCTAGATTCTAGAGGTAATGCCGAAATATTGGAATTAGTAAATCGCTAACAGAGCCGCAAGGCCTTAAGCCGACCTTTCAATTCGTTAAGCATCAAGGTGCTAGAATTGATTTCCAATCATTCATCCTGATGACCAAAACAGGAAAGAATGATGAGAAATACGGCAATAAAGGCATTTAAAAGTACGCTCGCGATCATCGCCATGATGGTTTTGAGTCTGTCTGCCTTCGCCAATGATGGCTTCGATCATCTCCTTTCTAAACAACAAGCCACCCAAGATCTTTCTTTTTACTTCAAACTGATTGACGAACAACACGGCAATCCTTACGCCTACATTTCAAGAACTGAGTTTAAGCAACTTGTAGACGCAAACATCAAAAGTCTTCCTGAAAATATTACTTACCAGCACTTCTCTAATTTAGTCATTGAGCTAAATCAGAAACTAAGATGTGGTCATACTGCGGTATCGATAGACACCCAGATTTTGAAAACGGCTACTGAAAAAAGTGACTTCTTTCCATACCCTGTTTCGATTATTGACAATGAAATCTACATCGATTTCGAAGGAGGGACATTACCCCTTGCAAGTAAAATTGAATCTATCAATGGAGTTCCTTCCAATCAATTGGTGAAAGAGCTCACCGCCCTTACGGTTACGGATGGATATATCGAAACCAAAAAATACAGAGAGATAGAGCAGAAATTCG
>CAXBPM010000106.1:0-9030 GCA_963977345.1 uncultured Roseivirga sp. | reverse complement strand
CTTTTTCAATAGAAGTAACGCTCACCGTCTGTACTTTGCCCTCTCGGTTCATTACAAAGTCATTCCATTCATCTCCTTTGCCACCAGTTTTATGGAAGTCGATAATTTCATTTTGTTGAAATTTATCGTGCGCTTCGAGCCAAAGTTTAAACCAGTGTTTTCTTTCCGCTCTCACCGCTTCAGGGTAAAGCGTACTGGAACTCCATATTTGAGGCTGAGTTACATCCAAAGACCTGACATGTAGCCTCACTTCGTCCCATACTAATTCAGTAGCACTTAGGTTGTTGTTGCTTTCAATGAGGATTAAAGTAAAGGGTTCAATTCCGCTGAAGTCGTACTGCTCTACAAAATTTCGAATATTGTTGTACATGAAAAAATCAAGCACCATAATCCCTCTACTTAACTTGTAAGGAGGTTTGTGATGATGCTTTTCAAAGGCCCCATTCAATAAACATAATGTGAATTGTTTTTTGTCCGTGGCTATCCAAGTTCCGCCAGCCAAAGGGTCCTTAGGGAAGAATATTTCTTTACCATGAACTGTATAAGACTCTGGAGCCAAAGCAGCTCGCTTAGGAGTTTCGTCTCGGTTAGAAGTTAAAATGTAGGATGTTTTTCCCTTAGGAAGGAAGGTTACTGTGCACATTCAGAATCTCTCTGATATTTTATAGTAGAATAAGCTACGCCAAAGCTTTCTGGGATTCCCACTTCAGCAAAAGCATTTAGCAATGCAATTTTGATAATGGCCATATGATGAACTGCATGCTCAATATTGTACTGTAATTCTCTAAATAGCGTGGTGTTAATGGTTACAGGATCATTGCCATCGATTGAATAATTGGCACACATTGTAATAGGCTTGTCTCCCGAAATAGCCATAATTTCTAAGCTAAGGGAATTCATCTTTTCAATGGCCAAAATTCTATTCTCTTCAAGTACTTTGTCGTGAGAACGTTTGTCATAGTCTACCTTTCCTGTAGTGTAGCCTACCATCATTAAATCATAAAATTCAATGATATGCCTAATGTGTTTCCCTATAGAATTCTTAGATAGAATATTCAAAGGAGACCTGAATTCATCGTCTTTCAATTGATTTGAAATGACAATGATCTGGTTAAGAATGTCAACAGAAATTTGCTGCAATTGCATTTAAAGCGTATTAAAATTAAGGCGACTAATCCGCAAAGTTACCAAATTATTCAATTATGTATATCTGTTAAAGCTTAAAGAAATTACGCTTTAAGCTAAAAAGCAAGAAGATTAATTTCCAGAGATTACTTTTTTCCACTCCCCCTCAGCCTTCTTGAAAAGATTTGCTTCGTCTTTGTTCCAATCTTTTAATGTATTGTTAAACCTGAAATTGTAGAAAAGGAAAAGTCGGTCATTCTTAATCTTAAAGGTTTCTGGGTCAATTTTGACTTTGTCACCAAAAGCCATGGCGTAGGCACAATATCCTCCATAAGCTGGCTCATACTTGGTGGGTTCCTTATCAAACAGTGTCTTGTTTTTAGCACTGGAAAAATAATAGGTCGCCCCATTGTGTTTTGAGGTGATTTCTTTTTTTCCTTCAACGGCTTTACTTTCTGTAAAATAGGCCACAGGGTCATAGCCTTGAATGGCCAAACCTTTTTCTAGGTTATAATCTTTGGTTTTAATTTCTTGTGCATCCAGAACATTGACGGAACAAATGCTGATGATCAACAGTAATATATAGCTGGATTTTTTCATAACACTTTTTCGTTTGTCGAGATTACGCCAGTAACTGTTTATTTGTTACTATATCTACTTACGTATTTAATCAAAGTGTTGGATTGAAGACAATTCAATTCTTGAAACAATCGTTTGTTAATTGTTTTTTTCTGGCTCTTTTTCTTTGGTGGTTATAAGAACAACTCCACCTGTTCCACGTTCGCCCCATCTCATCACTGCTTCAGGCCCATTGAGCACTCTTATTGAAATGATGTCTTTCGGTGTAACCATAGATGAAGCAGCTCCATAGTCTTTACTTCGGTCAATACCGTTAATTACATACAACACACTTCCTGGGTTCGACATAAGGTTTGAGTTGGCATACCTACCTGCTATTAGGTTTACGGTATACATCCCACCTTGCCCTGTTACTTTGAGCGTACCCGTGCTTTGTAAGGCATCTCCTAAGGTTTGGTAAATGGAGTAATCTTTTTGAGGAGCTCTGGTTTTGGAGTTTTGCATATTCTTTGCACAAGAGGAGGCAAAGAGGAGAATTGAAAAAATGAAAATTGTTTTGGTTAGGTACTTCATAATAAAAGTTAAGATTGATTGCTTAATAAAGGAACAATACAATTATGGTAATCCCTTATATAACAAATACTTGATTCGGCTTTACAGATATCTAATACTGTGTGTTTTGGAAGGGAATCAATATTTAAAAGTAAGGACTAGATGAGTTATTCGTTTCCTATAGTGGTCTTGATTTCAACTACTCCTCCAGTACCTCTATCCCCCCATTTCATAACCGCCTCTGAGCCATTTAAAACGCGGATTGATATAATGTCTTTTGGGATGACCAATGATGATGCGGCTCCGTAATCTTTCCCCCTATCAACCCCATTTACAACATACAATACGCCTCCCTGATCGGCTCCTAAATTGGAGTTAGCATACTTTCCAGAGAGAAGTGAAACATTAAATGTTCCTCCTTGGCCAGTTACTTTAAGGCTTCCTACACTTTGCAAGGCATCTCCAAGCGTTTGGTAAATGGAATAGTCTTTTGATTTTTTGCCGCTCGATCCGGTAGTGCTTGCGCAGGCTCCCAGAGAGAGGAGTAGAAACATGACAAGGGAGGTTTTAATTAGGGACTTCATTGTTAAGGTTAATTTTGTTCAATTAAATATACAAGAATGGAAAGGAAATCCCTTACTTATCTACTTACATGAATGGACATTATTTTAGAATTATACTTTGTGGTGAAGGCCTATTCTTTACGAATCTAATAGACAGAGTAGTCAAACGAGTAATTAATTAACGATATTTCGTGAAAATATGAGCGTATGGCACAAAGAAAATATAGTTTAGAAGACCTTTCTCGATTGTCTTATTTCACCCTCGAGCGGGCTTTGGCTTCTATCTTTTGGATGGATAGCGAGGGTAGAATTGTATACGCCAATGACACTGCTTGCCAAAATTATGGTTACTCAAAAGAGGAATTTCTGAAAATGCTCATTTATGATGTCAATAGAAATTACTCGCAAGGGAGCTATAAAGAGATGTGGAAGCGTTTTCCAACTGAAACCCGGTTTACCTTGGAGTCCACCCATTTCACCAAAAGTGGTGAGGAGATTCCGGTCGAGATATTTTTGAATTATGCCGAGTTTGAAGGCGAAGCTTACAATATCAGTTTCGTTCTGGATATTAGTGAACGAAAAAGGAAAGAGAAATTATTAAAATCAATTACTCAAAATACTACTGCGGCAATTGGCGAGGACTATTTCAAGTTATTGGTAGAAAATATTACCAACGCTCTTGGGGTAACCATGTCTATTGTAACTGAATGCACCAGTGCTGAGAAAACCAGACTGAGAACTTTGGCCTATTATGAAAATGGCCAACTACAAGAAAATATTGAGTACGATGTGGAAGGAACACCTTGCGAAATTATTCTTGAAACGC
Source organism: uncultured Roseivirga sp. (assembly GCA_963977345.1). Classification (GTDB taxonomy): domain Bacteria; phylum Bacteroidota; class Bacteroidia; order Cytophagales; family Cyclobacteriaceae; genus Roseivirga. The sequence goes on along the minus strand of CAXBPM010000106.1, from coordinate 5,385 downwards.
TAAAGCCTTATCATCAAAAGGAAAATGTAGGAAACGACTTTTATAAAGATGAGGGAGTTGTGGGCTATATCGGCTTCCCAATTGTTTCTAGAACTGGGGAGTGCATTGGTAATTTGGCATTGTTTAGCAACAATGAGTTAAATCTTTCTGAAGAAGAGATACAGATATTAAACACATTGGCCGAAAGAGCAAGCCTAGAAATTGAACGTAATACTGCAAATATAAAGCTGGTGAAAGCTTTAAATGAGGTCGAAGATTTGAAGGATCGACTCGAAGCCGAAAACACATACTTACAACAAGAGATTAAAATAGAGCACAACTTTGAAGAAATTATAAGCCAGAGCTTAAAGTTTAAACAAGTGTTAACTCAGGTAGAACAGGTGGCCAAAACTGACGCTACGGTGTTGGTTTTGGGTGAATCTGGAACAGGAAAGGAGTTGCTTTCACGTGCGGTGCATAATATAAGTAATCGAAAGAATCGACCGTTGGTGAAGATCAATTGTGCTTCACTTCCAGCCAACCTGATTGAAAGTGAGCTTTTTGGTCACGAAAAGGGAGCTTTTACAGGGGCAATTATGCGAAAATCTGGGAGGTTCGAACTGGCCGATGGCGGCACCATTTTCCTAGATGAAATCGGGGAGGTACCCATTGAGCTTCAGGCCAAATTATTAAGGGTGCTCCAAGAAGGGGAATTTGAAAGGGTTGGAGGTACTAAAACTATTAAAGTGAATGTTCGAATCATAGCGGCAACCAACCGTGAGTTGGAAAAAGAAGTGGCAGAAGGAAGGTTCAGAGCAGACCTCTATTATCGATTAAATGTATTTCCGATTTATAGCATTCCACTGCGCGAACGCAAAGAAGATATTCCATTATTGGTCAGGCATTTTGTAGATAAGTATGGCCCACTACTAGGGAAGAAAGTATCTAATATTCCAAGGTCTGTTATTAAGGCCCTACAAACGTATCATTGGCCAGGTAATATTCGCGAACTTGAAAATGTAATCGAACGGGCAGTGATTATTAGTGGCGAGCAAAAACTAGAGTTGGTAGGATGGATGCCGAACAAAACATTGGAGCACTCAGAAACGGAATTACTAAGCCTGGAAGACTTCGAAAGGAAGTACATTCTCAAAGTGTTGAATGAAGTGATGTGGCGAGTGAGCGGTGCAAAAGGGGCGGCCAAGGTCTTAGGTATGAAGCCAACAACCTTGGAATCGAGGATGAAGAAACTAGGGATTAAAAGGTAGTTTGACTAAAATTTATTTTTCCCGAAATATCGTATATTTTATAATAGCTGTTGCTTGGATTAACATAGTGTTCCTCATAAACGACTGATTAATTGACTCTTGTGTTATTTGTCGCCTGTATTGCTTTGTTAAAATCTATTTCCGCTTATTTCATGATATTCACGTTATATAGTGAAAAATAAGCACGTGATCAGGCCTGTTTTATTTTATTTCTCACTAGAGCGATCTGGATGTCAGTCGATTACGTTTATAGATTGTCACTTGGCACATTCATTGTCTCAAGGAAGACAATTCTGCAGACGGCAGAATGACAAGTATGGCTTGCTAATTAAAGTAGCGTATAAAGTGTCTAAGGTTTTAATTGGTTGTTTATCTTTCAACCCGCAAATGAAGAAAAAGAAGTTACCCCTGTTTATCGTCAAGTGGTTGAGTTATGAGTACTGGCCCTTTTGGTTGTTTTTTACGCCTTTGGTGCCATGGTGGATTTACCTTGCTATCAGAGCACGGTCGTTCACTTACTTTACGGCTGCCAATCCAGGTATTGAACACGGAGGTGTTTTTGGTGAATCGAAAATTGATATTCTTAAGAAAATCGATGCAAAGTATTTACCTAAAACCCTTTTCTTCAACAAGCTGACGCCTTGTGAAAACGTAACTCAGGAGTTGAAAAACATCCAATTGGAGTTTCCGATTATCGTGAAACCCAATGTGGGCGAGCGTGGTAACGAGGTGGAGAAAGTTGAAAGTGTAGCCGCGTTGGATCGTTACATCAAAAGGTCGAAGGAAGATTTCATTATTCAGGAATATGTGAGTTATGATATCGAGCTGGGCGTTTTGTACTATCGTTTTCCAGACAGCGATGAAACTGGAATTACCTCAATCGTAGTCAAAGAGTTTTTGACGGTAACGGGTGATGGTAAATCCACAATTCGCGAACTGATGGAATACGATGACCGAGCACGACTTCAGCTGGAAAGCATGACGAAAAGACTAGGCGCTGGGATGAATGAAGTAATCCCAGAAGGTGAAAAGAGAAATCTTGAACCGATTGGGAATCACTGTCGAGGCACCAAGTTTTTAAGTGCAATGCATTTGCTGAACGATCAATTGGTTGAAGTGTTTGACGATGTAGCTTCTGAAATTGATGGCTTCTATTTCGGTCGGTTTGACTTAAAAGTGAAATCGGTGGAAGACCTTTATAAGGGAGAAAACATCAAAATTTTAGAGCTCAACGGAGTAACATCCGAACCAGCGCACATTTACGACCCATCTTATTCATTGTTCAGGGCTTATAAAGAAATTGCTCAGAACATGACCATGATGTACCGAGTGAGTAAGGCCAATATAAAACAAGGGGTAAAAGTGACTCCAGTTTTTGAAATGGCGCGTTTGATCAAAACGCACTTTGGACGTGAAAAAAATGAAACTGTAAACCAAAGCATGACTATATGATTTGGCACATATTTCAAGCTTTAATTTTAGCAACAGCAATTAGTTTCGCAGGGTCGATTCAATTGGGGCCGGTTAATTTCGGCACCATCAGAACTGCCCTTCGGTACAATAAAAAATCAGCCATACTTTTCGGTTTTGGGGGAAGTTTACCCGAATTATTCTACAGCGCTTTGGCCTTGGGTAGTTCGAATTTACTGAGTCGTTACGAATACCTCGATGACTACCTCAAATACCTGACAATCGGTGTTTTATTCATTTTTGGAATATATCTGATATTTCAAAAGCCCACTGAGGCAAGTGAAAAGGACAGTCCAGATAAAGGCAACCACGTATGGCGCGGTATGGGTTTTGGAATTCTAAATCCTCAATTATATCCTTTTTGGCTCTTCATTATTACAAACCTCAGAAGCAACAATCTGCTTACGGATGAGCGCTGGCCTGTGCAAGCCGCATTCGTAATCGGTACTGCTGCAGGGGCTTTTCTGCTACAATATTTGGTGGCGGTATTTACCTCGAAAAAGAGGGAGTTTGTATACATGAAATTAACGAAGAACTACAACAAAATACTCGGGGCAGTAATCCTCGCGGTGGCGGTTTTTCAACTGGTAATAAACCTGTAGAGCAATGCAAAGAGAAATTAAGTACTGGTATTTGAGAAATTATAATCTTTTTTCGAACCTCACAAAAGAACAAATCAATGACCTTTGTGGTATTTCTAAATTCGTGAGAATGAAGAAAGGGCACACCATTTATTTTGCTAGCGATGAAGTCAAACGCGTTTACTTTCTCATTAATGGGAAAATAAAAATCAGCGAAATGGACCAGTCGGGGAATGAAATGATCAAAGACATTTTGCTCACTGGCGATCTATTTGGCGAAATCTCTTTCAATATGCTTACGCTCAGTCATGAGTATGCCGAAATACTTTCTAGCGAAGTAATTCTCTGCACTTTTACCATGGACGAGATTGAAGAACTGATGCACAAGCACCCAATGCTTTGCCTGAATTTCACCAAGAAGATAGGAGATAAGCTCCGCAAACTAGAGCATCGCCATGCCAACTTGGTGTTTAAAGATGTAAAAGAAAGACTCAAAGACTTCCTTAAAATGTGGGCGATTAACGAAGGCAAGGACACTCCTGAAGGTGTGTTGATCAAAAACTACTTAACTCATAATGAAATTGCCAGTTTGATCAGCTCTTCTCGCCAAACCGTAACTACCATTATCAACGAACTCAAAGAGGAAGGCGCATTGTCTTACTCCCGCAGTCAAATTGTAATCCCCAATATTGCGGTGTTGAGTTGAGTGGAGGAGAACTAAGTCAACAGTCTCAATGCTTCTTTCTGACTTAATGGACTAAGTTCAATTTTGCTCACAAAGGCAATTACCCATTCAGGGTTGGTTCTGCTGTATTCTCGTAATACCCAGCCAATGGCTTTATTGATAAAGAATTCTTTTGAGCCCGATAATGCGTTTATGGTTGGACTGAGTATTTCGATATCTAAATCACCTTTGTATTTTAACTGAAATAGCTATTCGCGATTCGCGAATTGCAAATTATTATAAATTGAAAGGAGCGTTTTGGGAGGATTTGGGCTGTACTTAAGTACGTACCAAGTCCGTTCGCGCAGTACAATTTCAAACTTGAATTAATCTGCGTTCGGTTTTAGCATCCCCCACAATGCTCATCTTTCCCTTCAAATTCAAAAGTGGCGTGGTCGATGTGTTCTTCTTTAAGTAGGGATTTGGCTTTTGATTTTATGTTGGCCATTTCGTCCATAGAAATTTCCTTTTCAATGACAAGGTGTGCAGAGAGCACATTGTATTCTCCGTCCATCGACCAGACATGGCAATCGTGTACGCCAGTAATCTCAGGAATGGAAAGTAGGGTGTTATGAATTTGCTCAATGTCCACGTCATTGGGTTTGGCCTGAAGAATAATAAGCGTACTCTTTCTAAGGTTTCGGAAGGCGTTGTAAATAATGTACACCGCAATGAGTAATGATAGAATTGGGTCGATAATGGGCAGGTCCCAGAACAACATCACCAAGCTACCGATGAGTACAGCCACCCAGCCTAGCACATCCTCCATTAAATGGAGAGAAATCACCTCTTCATTGATGGAAGAACCTTTTTTAAGTTTTAATACGGCCGCTCCATTGACGATTACGCCAAAAATGGCGAGGTACATCATCCCTTTTGCGTCCACGGTTTCAGGAGCGAATAATGCTGGAATGGCTTTGCTAAGTATAATACCAGAACCCACCAATAGTACTACAGAATTGATGATGGCACCGAGCAGTGAAAAGCGCTTGTAGCCGTATGAGAATTTCTTGTCACGACCTTTTTGAGACAGCTTTTGGAAGTACCATGAAAGTCCAATGCTGAGGCTATCGCCTAAATCGTGAAGGGCATCAGAAAGAATGGCCAAACTGCCGGTATAGATTCCGCCTACAATTTCGACAATAGTAAAAAATAGGTTCAGGAAGAAAGCAACCCTTAGGTTCTTGGTTCCTTCATGATGATGGTGGTGTCCGTGATCGTGCCCCATGCCCAAATGTACAAGACAAAACCGTGCAACAGGGCTTCAAGAAGACTTTGCTTTATGAGTGAATATTTATTGGGTCACTTTGAAAAACCTAAACTGAACCTGATCTTCGTTTTGTTGGTCTTTCACCCGAAAGAA
>CAXBPM010000105.1:0-9099 GCA_963977345.1 uncultured Roseivirga sp. | reverse complement strand
CGATTGAAGGAAGAAAAGCCTACCAGCGCCAAATGCTTGTGAGTATGATTAATGACCCTGCTCAAATTGAAATTGCTACAAACTGGGCGATTGATAGCGATCAGGAAACTGTAGGCGAGTCGATGTACGAAATGTACACCACCGACCTCCGAAGTGAACTGGGTAAAATCAAAGTAAAAACTTTAGTGTTGGGCGCTTGGGTGGCTTACAAACCGTTTGGCTCTACCCGAGAAAGCACTTTAAAACTTTACACAGACCAATATGCCAACTTAAAAGGAGTACAAGTAGACATGACAGACATTGGCAACCACTTTATTATGTGGGATGATCCCGAATTCTTTCAGAATTGGTTGAAAAAGTTCTTATAAATTAGCCTAATAGAATAGCGTTCGAGTCATTGACTTGTTCGCTTTTCTGTTCAATTTCGAAAAAGATGAAGCAATCGACACTCTATTGGCTCTGCCAAATTTTTGGCTGGGGTATTTACACCCTCTTTAGCATCGGCATGATCTATGTTTTTGCTGGCCCCGAAAACATAACTCCAAATATATTGCTGCTCCAGTTAATCATTGGGGTTTGTCTGTTTCTTTTCTCACATCTCTTTCGCTGGTTTATAAAAAGGAATGACTGGACACAATTATCCATAAAATCCTTATTGCCAAAATTGATCTTGGGGGCTATTGTCGTTTCTGCCCTCTCGCAATCTTTCATTCATTTGATCATCTACTTTGTTCTCCCTTTAAAGGGTATCATGCCATTTAGTTGGATCAATTTTGTCGGTTACATTGGGAGTGTTTCTATTGTAATGGCCAGTTGGGCGACCCTCTATTTTGCTTACAATATTATTCAGCGTAACCGAAGAAGTGAGATTGAAAAGCTTGAGCTTACCTCGGCTTTGCAAGAGGCAGAGTTGGCGATTCTTAAAAACCAGATCAATCCTCACTTTCTGTTTAATGCACTGAATAATATCAGATCGCTTATTCTTTCCGACCCCGAACAAGCGCGTTCTATGGTCACTCATATTTCGGAACTTCTGCGTTATTCTATCCAATTTAATGCAGCCGAAAAAGTAACGCTGGGGCAGGAAATTGCCATTGTGAAAGATTACCTACAACTGGAATCCATTCAGTTCAACGATCGGCTGACTTATGCTTTTGAAATAGATGACACTAGTTTGGAGATCAAGATTCCTCCAATGGCCATTCAGCTTTTAGTGGAAAACGCCATCAAACATGGGGTTTCTCAAATGACTGCTGGTGGAAATATACTCATCAGATCGGTACTTGAAAATGACCACTTAAGAATTGAAGTTTGTAATAACGGCCAACTTAAAGCCAAAAGTAAGCGCGAGGGAATTGGACTGAAAAACCTGATGGAACGTTTAAAAATTCTGTTTGGCCATTTTGCCGAACTCAAGGTTGAAAACTCTTCGGAAAACATAGTCACCGCATCACTCAAAATTCCATTGTCATGAAAGCCTTAATTATAGATGATTCAAATTTAGCAAGGCAAGAACTTAAGCACTTGCTGAAAAATAGAGATGATGTTCAAGTCATTGGCGAAGCTGAAAATGCAGAGGATGCTTTGGAGAAAATCATTGATTTAAAACCTGAGCTGCTTTTCCTTGATATTCAGATGCCCGGAAAAGATGGTTTTGAACTGCTTCAGGAATTGGAAGATGCCCCAGAAGTTATTTTCACTACCGCCTTCGACCATTATGCCATGAAGGCTTTTGATCATAACGCACTGGACTATCTTCAGAAACCAATTAAGGACGATCGTTTGGCTTTGGCTTTAGAAAAAGCAGCAGCAAAAATCAGAAAGCGGGCATCGGACTTAAAAGACAAAAATGTATTAGGCCTGAACAACCAGGTTTTTGTGAAAGACGGAGAAACCTGCTGGTTTGTAGATTTGGCGGAAATACGAATCTTAGAAATCATGGGTAGCTATACCCGTATTTTCTTCAAAGATCAAAAGCCAATGATCCCGCGCTCTCTCAATTATATGGAGTCTCGCCTAGACACGGAAGTATTCTTTCGCGCCAACCGCCAACAGATCATCAACCTGAAATACATTGCCCGTATTGAACCTTGGTTTAGCGGAACACTCAAAGTCTATTTAAAGGGTGGTGAAGAAATCGAAGTATCCCGCAGACAGAGCATCAAGTTTAGAGAAGTAATGAGCTTTTAATAGCCCCTAAGCTCAATAGTCATTCGCATGGATTAAAAGTCAATCAAATTTAAATTTTCGATTGGGTTGAAAAATTCTGATATTCAATGACTTAAATCTTAAAACCTCTCAACTATGAAAAAGAAAATCCTTCTCGTTCTCAGTGTACTTTTTGGGCTCATGTTTATTAATGCAGGCATGAACAAATTCTTAAACTACATGCCGGTACCAGATGACATGCCAGAAGGCCTTGTAAATTTAATGGGTGCCATGACGGAAATAAGCTGGTTAATGCCACTTATTGCTGTAGTCGAAATCATAGGTGGGATCCTCTTTATGATCCCAAAATACAGAGCATTAGGTGCAATAATGATTTTCCCAATAATGGTCGGAATTATGTTAACGCACACCATAAATGACCCATCTGGTTTACCATTGGCTCTTGCTTTCCTTGCCATTAACCTTTGGGTGATATTTGAGAACAGAGCGAAGTATATGCCGATGATTAAATAAATGCTTGATTTATCCCAGGCCCTCTACATAAGGTCTGGGATAAAATTAAATGCTATTCCCCTCCCTTTCCTGAAAAAACAAGGCTTATCCTTCTCAGAAGTTACTTTTCCCTAGCCAACTCTTGTCCATTATACCCCACAAGAGATACAACCCAAAAGAAATTTCCCCTCCCCCTAAATCCAGTCGTACATGGAGCTCCGTATGTATGACCGTAACCAAAAAACAATCACCTAATGAAAAAGAAAATCACACAATTACTGATGATCGCGTTTTTCGCCATAGGAGCAAATTCAATTCAAGCCCAAAGCACCGTAATGGTAGGGGGAGAAAAGATGTACCCGATGAAGAACATTATTGAAAACGCAGTTAACTCTAAAGACCACACCACCCTAGTTGCCGCAGTGAAAGCAGCAGGCTTGGTAGAAACTTTGCAAGGCGCAGGACCATTCACGGTTTTCGCACCCACCAATGCAGCATTCGACAAATTACCAGAAGGAACAGTAGCAACACTATTGAAGCCTGAAAACAAAACAATGCTGACTCAAATTCTTACTTACCATGTAGTGGCAGGTAGAATGGATTCCAAAGCCATTATGAAAGCCATCAAAAAAGGCAACGGCATGGCAAAATTAACAACTGTAAGTGGAGGCATATTAATTGCCAAAATGAACGGTGAGAAGAACATTACATTAACAGATGAGAAAGGAAACTCATCCAACATTTCCCTGTACGATGTTTACCAGTCTAATGGAGTTATCCATATAATCGACTCGGTCGTACTTCCTAAGTAAACCATCAAATTTTACATAACTATTTACAAATCAGATTGATAAAATATCAATCCGGGATTCTTATTGTCAAAAATTAATAACATTATGAAAAGAAAAGCAGTAATCACCCTCGGTAGTTTGGCCCTAATCGCCACAGTCTACCTTTTCGCAGCGGATCATATTGATGCCCCTGGCGTTGCAAGTACATCTTCGGATATCACAGACTTTTACGCATTCCAAAGTCCTGAATCTAGCTCGAACGTTGTGTTCGTAGCCAACCTTCAAGGTTTATTATCACCATCGGCCTCTACGTCAGCAAGTTTTGATGAGAACGTAATGATTGAATTCAATATCGACAATACTGGCGATGCTATTGAAGACTTAGTGATACAGTGTACTTTCAAAGACGGTAAAGTTTACGTGTATGGCCCTATGGCTCCATCAAGAACTGGTTTAACCTCTTCAATTGTTTCATCAATGACGGCCACAGCCACAGCTAATATTACAGCTTATGGCGCAAGTGCTTCAGTTGGAACATCAGGTGCAATGAAAGTTTTCGCTGGACCAAGAGATGATCCATTCTTCATGGACTTTGCTCAGTATGGTGAAATTATCGCTGGAAACGCAACAAGTTTCAACAGCCCAGGATCTGATACTTTCGCAGGCACCAATGTAATGTCTGTAGTAGTTGAGGTTCCAAAATCAACCGTAGGTGGATCAGGAACAATCAATACTTGGGTAACTAGTAATAGAAAGCAATAATTTTTAACCAGAAAAAGATACTAAGATGAAAAAGACATATATAAACAAATTTTGGGCAGTAGCAGCAGTATGTGTGCTAGCCCTAGGAACTGTATCATGTGGTGACGATGACGGAGAAATGACTCCAGAAACTTCAGCTACTTACGTTCAAGAAGATCAAATGGGTAGACCTGCAATTAACACAGTGTTTGTTTCAGCAGCTCAGAAGGATAACTTCAATACTACTATTCCTTCAATGCAAGGCGCTTCGTTTCAGTCAGCTTTCCAAGCACGATTATTGGCTTTAAACCCAGATTACACTACAAACTTGTTAACCTTTAGTGCTGCTGCTTTTACAGGAGCTTTAGCTACAGATGTATTGAGTGTATCATTAGACGGAACAACAACTTTCTATGATGGCACCAACGTGTTAACAGGTAGAGCTTTGGCCGATGACGTTATCACAGTAGAATTGATTTTGATCTTTGGTGGCCCAGATGCTACTGAAAAGCCAGGTCTTACTGATGATAATGTTAGTTCAAACGACAAAGCATTCTTGTCTACGTTCCCTTACTTGGCTACACCTTGGTAAGCAACAAATAACCAAGCAGCAGTCTTGAAAGTCTATTCAAGACTGCTACTTTTTCCCACCTCAAAAACTATAATCATGAAAAATCTAATTTGGCTATTCCTTAGCTGCGCAGTTCTTTCTTGTCAAAGCAAAGTGTCAGAACAAAAAATTGCCGATTCGGCAGATTACAATCAGTTTCTAGAGGAATCACCTTCACAACAATCTTTAGAAACACTGAACGAAGAAATCCAATTCTGGGAAAACAAACTTTCAATCTCCCCTAATAGCTTTACCTACATCAGTAAACTCGCTGGTTTAAACAGTAGAAAATTTAGACTCGATGGATCGGTAGAACACATCTATACTTCCGATAGTCTTTATAAAAGAGCTCTTGAACTAAATCCTTTTAGTAAAGCAGGCTTATACCAAGCATTAAGCGGAAACTCTATTACAAAACATGAGTTTGCCGATGCAAAAAAATACGCTGAACTGGCTTTGCTAGAAGGCGACAAAAAAATGAGCACTTATTACCTGCTCTTCGATGCCCTAATGGAGCTCGGTGAATACCAAAGAGCAACGGGTATTCTGAACATGCAGGAAAACAAAAATACTTTCGATTACTTAGTAAGATCTTCAAAATTAGCAGATCATAATGGAGACCTTGATCAGGCCATTGCGCTTATGGAACAAGGATTCGAACGCGTAAAAGCAGACAATTCTCTTTTCACTTGGGCCAAATCAAACCTTGGCGATATGTATGGCCATGCTGGAAGAATTCAAGATTCATACAACGCCTACTTAGAAGTATTAAATAAAAATCCAGAGCACTGGCATTCACTACAAGGTATTGCTTGGATCAATTTTGCGCACGATAAAAATACCGCAGAAGCCAAGCGAATTTTGAACAAGGTGAAGTCACATATTGACGACCCTCAAATCACTCTGATATTGTCAGAAATTGCCGATTATGAAAATGATAAGGCGCTTTCGAACGAACTTAAGAAGGATTATTACGCAAGAGCTTCCTCACCTCAGTATTTAGGAATGTACAATAAGTACCTTATCCTATTGGAAGCCGAAGATCTAGAAATGCACGATGCAGCCTTAACAAGAGCCACTGCCGAACAAGAGAAAAGACCCACTCCAGAAATGTATGACCTTTTAGCTTGGTCTTATTTCCAAAAAGGCAATAATGAAAAAGCCCTGGAGCTGGCCAAAAACCACATCGAAGACAAATCTTCCCATCCAGAAGTACTATATCATTTGGGAGTGATTTTCAAAAATAACAACTTTGAGAAAAAAGGTAACGCATACTTAAAAGAGGCTTTAGAAAGCACTTTTGAGTTGGGGCCTTTAACTACTGAAAAAATCAAACTAGCGCTAAAAAGCTAATGATCAAATCTGTCGCCACCGGACTTCTAATCACTTATGTGATGATCCTATTTGGATATGGGGTGGCTTCAGCGGGTCATGAACTTTTGCACGACATTAAAAATCCATTCCATACCCATGGTCAAGTTCACGAGCAAGATCATGGGCATGAGGATGATCATCAAGAAGACAATGATCACCACAAGCATAATACTCCTCAGAATCAAGAAGATCATCATGCTGACAATAATCACGATCATGTTGAAACGGTGGCAATCAAAAACCATGATATTGAAGATCATACGAATGGATTTGACAAACTGAACGGCCAGGACCAGGATGTTGCACCTACCGAAACCCTAAGTCCACTTTTCGTTTTTGTTTACACACAATCCAACAGCATAATTGAAGGCATTACATCAAATTTCAAGCTTTCAGAAACCGAACATTATTACTTAACCCTTTACAAAAGCCTCCGAACGGAACCCATTACACCACCTCCGTCCGGTCAGTGTTAATCCTCGCCCGCCAACTTATTTGTTGGCTACATCAAATTATAATTGAGCACAGTGCAAACTTTTGTCCTGAACAGGATTGGAATGTCTGCTAGTATAAATCTGTAGCTCATGAGGCTTTAACATTAAGGAACATGAAATTTAAAATCATCATAGGATTGCTGTGTCTATTATGCAGCAGTCTGGCTGCCCAAACAGGAGAAATCAAGGGCACCATTATAGATCAAGATTCTGGAGAACCGTTAATCGGTGCCAGCATTGTAATTGCGCAAACCAATGTAGGTGCAGCAGCAAATAGTTACGGAAAGTTCTCAATTCAAAACCTTAAAAACGGTGAATATGAGCTTGAAGTTAGTTTTGTTGGTTTCGAAAAACTAAACCAAAAAATTGAAGTGAAAGAAGGAAATACAACCCAAGTAGAACTTACGTTGAAGCCTTCTGCGCTTTCACTTGGCGATGTACAAATCACTCAAAACTTAGCGCAGAATGCCTCTATTATTTCGGCATTAGACATCGAGTTAAGACCAATTAGTACATCGCAGGATGTCTTAAAAATTGTACCAGGCCTTTTCATTGCTCAGCATGCTGGAGGTGGAAAGGCAGAGCAAATTTTTCTTCGTGGCTTTGACATTGACCATGGAACAGACATTGCCCTTTCGGTAGATGGAATGCCAGTGAATATGGTTTCGCATGCACATGGCCAAGGTTATTCTGATTTGCACTTTGTAATTCCAGAAACCATTGAGCGTGTCGCCTTCGACAAAGGCCCATATTATGCCAACAAAGGAGATTTTAACACTGCAGGTTTTGCAGCCTTCAGTACTAAAAAACGATTGGAGTCTAATCTATTTAAAATAGAAGGTGGTCAATTCGGTACTTTCAGAACGGTTGGACTTTTCAATTTGCTGGAGCCAAAAACGACCAAAGACCCAAGTCTATATTTGGCTACGGAATACTTTCGTACCAATGGTTATTTTGAAAGCTCACAGAATTTCAATCGATTCAATGCCCTATTAAAATTCCACCAGCGACTTTCGGATAACAAAACTCTAGAGCTATCAACTTCTGCTTTTACTAGCGGTTGGGACGCTTCGGGACAAGTACCTTTAAGGGCAATCCAGAGCGGACAAATCTCTAGGTTTGGAGCCATTGATGACACAGAAGGAGGACAAACTAGCCGAGTGAATTTGAACGCAAAACTGACTACAGACCTTTCGGATGGAGGGATTATTGAAAATCAGGCATTTATGTCAAACTATGACTTTAAGCTGGTTTCTAACTTTACCTTTTTCCTAAACGATCCTACCAACGGTGATCAAATAACCCAAAGCGAAAACCGCCAGATTTATGGCAGTAATAATAGCTATTGGAACAACTGGAATCTTTTTGGGCTAAAAGCCTCTACCGAATTTGGAACAGGCTTTAGGTATGACCAAGTGAATGACATCCGTCTTTCAAGAACATTAAACCGAAAAGAAGTCCTGTCGGATTTAGCGAGGGGAGATATTAGAGAGTCTAATGTTTATCTGTATGCCGAAGAGCAGTTGGACCTGACCAAAAGGTTATCCTTAACCACTGGTTTAAGGTATGATTTCTTCACTTTCGATTATGTGGATGCGCTTGCTCCAACTTATAACAGACAGGTTCAAAATAAAGGGGTTCTGACTCCAAAATTTAAACTAAGCTATGAGGCTGGAAAAAATTTAAACCTCTACGTGAAGTCTGGAATCGGCTATCATTCTAACGATGCACGAGTTGTAGTCGCACAAAACGGAAACGATATTCTGCCAAAAGCCTATGGTGTAGACCTTGGTACACTTTGGAAACCAACCGAAAACCTTTTGGTCAATGTAGCCTTATGGCGATTAGATTTGGCTCAAGAGTTTGTTTATGTGGGTGACGAAGGTGTAGTAGAAGCTGGAGGTAAAACTAAAAGACAAGGCGTGGACTTAACGGTTCGCTACCAATTGACCCCTTCATTATACGCCAATATGGATTTGAATTATACAGACCCTAAATCGGTAGCTGAAGCTGAAGGGCAGAATTACATTCCATTAGCACCGACATTCACCAGCATTGGCGGATTGAATTATGAAGGAAAAAAAGGATTTAGAGGAAGTTTGCGCTACCGTTACTTAGATGACAGAGCAGCCAATGAAGATAACAGCGTAGTGGCCAAAGGGTATTTCTTATTAGATGCCGTTTTGAACTATGAAGTTGGTGCCTTCGACTTTGGTCTTTCTATTGAAAATGTTCTGAATACAGAGTGGAGAGAAGCGCAATTCGAAACTGAATCGAGATTACGAAACGAAGCAGCGCCTGTAAGTGAAATACATTTCACGCCAGGCACACCATTTCAAGCAAGATTATCTGTTGCAGTTAAATTCTAAATGAAAAGACCTTTGACAAGGGAATTCAAGCAATTGATTTTCTGATGGGAGTCTCACCG
>CAXBPM010000104.1:0-9166 GCA_963977345.1 uncultured Roseivirga sp. | reverse complement strand
CAGAGGCTTATATGGAGAAGTATTTTGATGACCCAAAATTCAAATCTGGTTTCCAGGGTTACCTCTATGCAGTGCTTACAAAAGGTCATTTTGACCTTCCTGTAAAAGTGGGTATAACGAGTATGCGTAAGTTGAGTGAAGGCACCCAGTGGCTCCGAGACGGCCAAGCCATTCCTGCTGATGCCATTGCTATGTTTGAGGAAAGGCTTCAAAACCTAGTACGCGAAATTTACAATCCAGCCATTCCATTCGCTCAAACCGATGATCTAAAACGCTGTGAATATTGTGAGTTTCAGCAGTTGTGTAAAAGGGGAGGGTGATATATTATATGAGTCTTACTTTTTTTCGTTCATCTTCTCTGAACCATAATTCATTGTCGATATGGTATTTCCAAAAAGAAGGTTCAATTTCAAAAACCAAAGGGTCTATAAACTTGAGGTCATTTTTAAGTTTGTCAAAGTTCTCGTCTGTAAAATCATGAGTCCATTGAGAATTTTCGAATACTTTTGTTTTTGTCTTGTCAAAATGGCTTACTCTGACAGCCATTTCTAAAAAACGTTCTATATTTTTATTTATATAAACCTCTTCGAAGTCATTGTCGTGGTTAAGGTAAATAAGCTTTTCATTATCAAGTACATCGATACAAACCGGGTCTCCTGAACCATTGAACCCAATAGCATAAACGTCTTTGTATTCTTCATGATTCAAGTCCCATATATCTGAAACGAGTTGGATTTCTCCTTTCAGATAATCGAAAGAAAGATCACAGAAGACTTCAATAAATCCCTGATTTAAAAACGCTTTAGTTAATTCTGAGAAGGGTATTTTGTCTAAGGTTGATTCAGAAATACGTATTAACTCATCTTCATTCCAAACTTGAATTAAGCCTTCTGGTGTCATAGAGTTACGATTTGATGGATTAAGATAGTTGTAAATGATACTACACTACAAGCTCTAAAATCAATCAAGATAGGGATATGTCTTTTCGCACAAAATGGTGATAAAGTATCTATTTAAGGAATTCCTGAATAGATACTCTATTACTTCTATCTCTTTATTACTTTTTTTGATACCCTTTCGGTGTCAGACGAGAACTCGAAAATATAAATGCCATTGGGCAGGCTACTCAAATCCAACACAGCATCTCGAGCCCAATCAAAAGTCAATGTTCTAAAAACCTTCCCTGATAAGTCAATGACTTTGATACTTATATTTTTGCCTAACCTTTCATCTAGTTCGATGTTAACCTGACCAGATGAAGGGTTTGGATAAAGCTTGGTGAAACGAAGTATTTCTGAGAGTTCGGTAGAGGTAACAATATCCTCTATGAAGACACCTAACATGGCTCTTGATCTAGCTCCAGTAGAAATGTCTGTTTCTAATACCTCAATTTTACCAATGTCATTAGCAGACCAATCGATGGATATTGTATTTTTATTTGCTTCGTATTTGGTTGAGCCTTCAACGGACCATATATATTGCCTGTTTTCATAGTAGTCAGTTTGGTACTCAACACCAATGCTCTCTTTAGCCACATGGTCTTCTCCTTTTATTTCTGGATTAGGAGCATCAATAACTTTAATAGTGATTTCCCTTGTCTCACCTTCACCACAACTATTATAGGAAGTGACTTTCAATTGGTGGTCACCAGGAGTGTTCCAAGTGATTTGAGCATCTGTATCGGAGTATATGATTTCATTTCCTGTGTCAACAGACCACTTGTAGTTTGTTCCCTCCAAGGGTTGAACGGAATAGTCCATTCGTGAATTAGTTGATACTATAGTGTCTCCATAAATATACCCAGGTAGGCCAGGAGCCTCTATATTTGTGCTTTTGAAAAACACCCCATATCGCCCCACAATATAGCCGTCATTCGAAAGTACACTTAGGTCATACAGTTCGGAAGAGGTGTTATAAATCTGATTCCATGTTAGGCCAGCGTCAGTTGTTTTAAATACATATCCGCTGGATGGGTTGTTACCTGCTGCTGCATACCCAACTAATTCATCAACAAAATTGATTGACCTAATAGCCACATCAATTCCTGAGGTTGTTTGATTCCATGTTTTACCACCGTCTTCGGTTCTAAGCATAAAGCCATTATTTCCTGCGGCAACTCCTATGTTAGCATTTGCAAATGCAATCGTGTGAAGCCATTCTAAGTAAAAACTGTTTAACTCTTCCCATGTAAGTCCTCCGTCTAATGTTTTGAGGATACTTGCTCGATTTCCCGAAACAGCAAAGCCTTCGGTCTGATTTAAGAATATCATATCTTCGATTGCCGTGCTATTCGAAGTGACATTTTTAATTTCTTGCCATGAATTACCGCCATCATTTGTTCTGGAAACACTACTACTCCATCCGTAGCTAAAACCAAAGTTCTCATCATAAAAATATATATGTTCACCAGTTGACGAGGTGATTTTTGACCAATTCATTCCACCATCAATAGTCTTATAGGAATCGTTGGATCCTTTAATGAATCCAACATTTTCATTTACAAATATTGAAGATTTAATATCTGATCTGTTTGAGATGTCAAGCGGAGTCCATGTCAGTCCGCCATCTAAGGTTCTGTAGTTGTTTTTCCCAAAAACAAATGCTTTTGATGAATCGATGATTTCAGTTGCATAAAAATCAGAAAAGGCAATAAATGACCTTTGATTCCATGTATTATTCTTCATAGTAACAATGGAGTGTCCAGCTCTGTCTGTAGACGTATATTGTGTCCCTAATCCTACAATGATGGCTTTTGTTTTGTCTGGACTGAAACTTATATTAGAAGGATATCCAGTGAATTGACCCTGTTCAATCCAATTTAAGCCTCCGTCAGAGGTTTCGTAAATCTTATTGTCACCGCTCATCGCAAAGCCATTGGTTTCTGAGGTAAATATCAGTCCTGTTATACTGGATGTTCCAATGGAAACTCTACTCCATGTTTCACCACTATCCTCAGTCTTATAAGCACTTCCATCACCAACTAGGTATCCTATTTTTTCTGTGGTGAAAAAGATGTTTGTGAATAGTATAGAAAAGCCTAAGTTAGATAACTTTTTAGTTTCCCATGTTTTTCCACCATTAGTGGTCTTAGCAAGTCTACTATTCCTGCCAGACATAAAGCCAATAGTGTCATTAATGAAAGAAATTTTATTAAATGAATTGCTTGCTCCCACATATTGTGTTTTCCATGTTTTGCCTCCATCGTTAGTGGCATAAGTATAGTCCTCACCATAAAGAAGCCCTTTTAAACTTGAAAAAAAGTGAAGCCTTTTTGGGAAAGGATATTGATAATTTGATTCAGGAGAGGCCAAAGGAAACCAACTTTTGCCCCCATTTTCCGACTTTAGTACGAGGCCACCATCTCCAATAATATATCCTATATCAGTACCTAAGAACTGTATGTCAAGCAAATTCTTAGTTGTACCACTTGTTAATGGTTCCCATGTGTCTCCATTGTTAATTGACTTAGCGATTTTACCATTATCACCAACAATAATAATAGTGTTGTCATCAACATATTCAGCATCATTTAACTTCGAAAGTACATTGAAATAACTCTGTCCACAGCCATCAAAATCTATGTTTTCGTTCTGATCACTTACCTCAATAATGAAAGTACTTTGGAGCGTTGTGTCTTGACTAGTTGCTGCTATTCGAATATTTAGATGATTATTATATTCAAAATCAAATGGTCTATTTGATTTCAATTGATCATTCTCTATTGTAAAGAAGCCATTATCTCTGTTTCCTGTACCTTCAATAAAAGAGTAGGTGAAATCTCCAGAGATACCTGAAACACTGAGGGTGCCTATGTTGGTATCCTTAGGTTCGTTTTCATCTATAGTACTATTCGTAAGCTTTAGCACTGTTGATTGTAGATTTGGGGTGAGCGTTTTTGACAAATTTAGTGTTATAGGTTCTTTAGAAGTTCTCGTTCCATTAGCTATGGCTTCTATATTTATGTCAAATTGAGCTTCTCTTAAATCCGTACTGAATATGCTGATTTTGGCTGAAGATGTATCCTGTTTGTGGGGGAAAAAGAATAGCTTTAATACTGTTTCTTCATTAGGTTGAATGAATTCAGGTAGTTGGCCGTCTAAAAATAAATCCTTACCGCTGACTTGAATTTTTGAAATGGACAATTCCTTTTTACCTATGTTTTCTAAAATAAATTGAATACTTACAACACTATCAACAGCTGACTTTATTTGTACACTCTTGCCAGAATTGATCTCTGTATTTATATAACTAATTTTGATGTTTGGTTCGAGAGCAGTACTCCATAAAGCCAATGTTTGTTCATGTCTGGCTTTAAAATAAACAGAGTTATTCAAACTCTTTAAAATAGTTGGGTCTGTATATGAAAGAAGACTCAGGCCTGGGAATGGTTTTGATCCTTCTGCGGTTCCATCAGTTTCCCACAAAATCCTAGTACTACTAGAGAAGTATAGTTTTTGGTCATGGGTAATTGGTAATACATCTATATCGAGCGGTATTGCTAATGCTTCTGTTGTGCCGGCTTCACTTCCGTCCGATTTCCATAGGCGATAGCCTTCTTCTTTGCTTGCTCTAAAGTATAGTCGGTCATTGAAATTAGTGAAATTAGACATAAAGGAACCACTTAGGTGCTTATCCCACTTGAAGCTTTTTAAAGGAATAGTTCCTTCTGTAGTGCCATTTGTTTTCCATAGCACATCCGTTTCAGGCTCATTATCAAATTTTGTTCTGACAGAGAAGAAAACATCAGAGTTAACTTCTATGAAGTTATCTAATTCTTGAGAACCGTAAAGCGGAGCTTCAAACTCCTTTAGTATTGTGGTTTCATTACTTACGGGGTCTAATTTATTCAAGCGAATTTTCTGAGGACTTGAAGTATAAGTAATGAAGTATAGGTTATTATTGAATGCCCTTAAGCTTGATGAATAGTAATACTCATCAATATCTAAATGCTCAACTCTTTTCCCATTTACATCGAATTTCACAATGTTTCCACCTCTTACGAAAAGAAAATATTTATCGATTACAACTAGGTTCGTTATTCTAAAATCGGCCCCGTAAATATTAACTGTATTGTTTTCACTTCCGTCTGTTTTCCAGATCTGCGAATTGCCATTTCCGTCTGTTGTTCTAAAGAAGAGTTCATCTTGAAAGATAAAGAAGTTATGAGGGGAAGATCCTTTATCCCTTGGAAGTGAATTTGAACGTATGTTTTTTAATATTTTGGTTCCATCAGCTGTTCCGTCTGACACCCACAATTCTTGGCCGTTAATATTCTCGAAAGCACTGAAGTATAAAAGACCTTTATATTCAGTTAGGCCGGATAAGCTTGAACTATAGATGCCTTTATTGATGTCTTTTACAAGGACTGTACCAGAAGGTGATCCGTCCGATTTCCAGAGTTCAAGGCCATTAACTCCGTCATCTGCAGCGAAAAATATTACATCGCCTACTTTGGTGATTTCTGTAATGGTTCTAAAGTCTCCTAAAAACCTTTGTGCAAATGATTGGTGTAAACTGAAAAACATAATAAAAATTATTATGTATAGTTTATTTACGTGTTTTAATATCATGTCAATTAGCTATGAATAGGATTGATATATTCTCTCTTGGGTAATACCGAGTAATCAACCCAAAAGTATGGAAAAGAACGTAAGTCAGAAATAAAAACAATAAATTAACTGGTTATATTTTTTGATGATTCTAATCGAAATAATGTCTTATGTAGGTGTCTTATTTTTGTTTGTTCATGAGGATAGATAAGTAATATACTAGAGACATGTTGTTCTCGTGTCTAATCAATAGGGTATGTTATCATATTATGCACTATTTACCAATAACCTAAAATCAATTATCTTTCGGCATGCGTATTTTGAAACTCTTTATTCTGGTATTTGTACTCGGAATTCCTTCTGCAATTTCAGCTCAGAATATTTACAATGCAGACTATACCTTTACCATAGAGGGTTTGCCTGCTGGCGAAAATATGCGTTTGGCTTATTATTTAGGTGAAAAACAATACATCAAACAGGAGGTGCTTTCTCAAGAAGGTGGTTTGGTGAATTTTAAAATAGACACGCTTCATGTTGGTTTGTGCATGTTTGTTTTTCCAGATAACAATTACTTTGAGTTCGTTGCCAAAGAACCAAGGGTGATGATGAAAACAAATAAAGACGATGTCATTGGTGCGATGGAAGTGATCGCGTCTGAGGAAAATGCAAAGCTTTATGAGTACCTAAAGTACAATAATCAGCGACAAATTGATTTTCAGAAACTAGAGGCCAATGATGAATTAAGTGATGCCCAAAAAGCCACTATGGGAATGGATATGGAGCAAAAGGGGCAAGAAAAACAAAGAGAGTTTATTGAAAAATACCCAGAAAGTTATTTGGCACAGTTGATTACTTCTTCCATTGAATATGAGCCAAAAGAAGCGCCTGCGGACTTATCACAGGATGAAGCTGATGCTTATCGGTTTTACGATTATAAAAACCATTACTTCGATAATATTGATTTTTCGAAAAGCGACCTATTGTACTCTCCAGTTTACCATCCGAGGATAATGGCTTATCTAGATCAATTGACGGTACCCGACCCAGATTCACTGATTGTGGCTTCTGATTATTTATTGGAAAAGACCAGTGCTAATGAGGAGTACTTTAAATACACTTTGATCACCCTGTTGAATAAGTTTGCCAAGAGCAATGTGATTTGTCAGGATGAAGTCTATTTGCATTTGATTGACACTTACTATTTTAAAGGGAGGGCAGTTTGGATGGATGAAGAAGGACTGTTCAAGTTAAAAACCAGTGCCGATAACTTGAGAAATAATCTCTGTGGCAGACTAGCGGTCAATTTCGAACTCCCAGATGTGAATGGTACAAACCAATCGCTTTATGCGCAATCGGCAGACTGGACAATACTCGCTTTTATGCAAACCAACTGTATTCCTTGTGAAAAGACATTAGAAGAACTGTCTAAGTTTGATGAAACTGTTATGCCATCTTTTAAAGTAGTCACCGTTTTTAAGGAAGGCGATAAAACGGCTTGGAAAGGAGTGCTTATGAACAATACAAAACCAAACTGGGTAAACTTGATGAATGTAAGTAATGCGTTAAATGCGGAGCGTGATTATAATGTTCAGTCTTTCCCAACGCTTTATTTGCTCGACAAAGAGAAGCGAATCATTATTAAAAGAGTCAGCGCCTCTCAAATCTCTGACTATCTCAAGAGTCTGAAATAGAAGGCGCCCGATAATTTCTGTTTAACAGTCAAGGAGTTTTATTAGTATTACTAAATCTCACCCACGACAGCGGTAAATTTACCATTGGTTCCAGCGATTGTCGAGCTAGAGTCTCCGTTCTTTGTGCCTTCAAAACTAAAGGTGCCTTTAATAATATTGTTCGAATAGTCGGTAACAACTAGGCTGCCTGACTCTGAAATAAAGAAAGTAGATCCGTCAGCTAACCCAACTACGATTCTAGCAGGTTTACTGTCACGACCTATTTCGTGTGTACCAACCACTTGGGCTCCCGCAGCAAAGAAGCTGGGGTCAATCAATACAGTGACAGTGTTATCACTAGCATCAAAACCCTTAACAATAATCTGACTCGAATGTAAAAAGGCCGATACAGAATCTTGTACAAAACTTGAGGAGTAGTCTCCACTTAGATTTACCTCAAATACTACTTCAGCATCTAATGGTGTAACATCATTTGGGTCTTCGCCACAGGCAAAGGTTAGAAAGCAAAGGCATATTAGGAATGGGAATATTCTTTTCATGATCTTTTTTTGATCTAAGGTACATGAGATCAAAATAAGCGGCCATACTGTCTACTACTCATATTTATATACCCAGAGCGTGGTATATTTGAATTTTGAAGAAGGGGTTGTTAGGCTTGTGGTTCCGGTTCCCATCTTATTTTTACAGCCGAAATCTTTTCGGTTTCCAAACGAACTTCACTGAGCACATTGAAACCGTTTTTGAGGTAGAAGGGCAGTGGCATTGTGTACAGTGAGCCATCTGATTTTTTACTGGTGTTATTGTCTATCACCCAGCCATTAAGCGTTTCAAAGTCGTGCTTGGCTAAGTTGAGGAGTTGTTTTCCAAATCCCTGTTTTTGGAAACTACTATCTAAGATGACTGAAAACCAGGTTTCTTCATTGCGAATGAAAACAGAAAGCCAGCCTATGATTGTTTGATTCTTGTCACATAGAATATAATGCTTCACTTGCTCGATTTTATTAAGGAACTCATCAAACTCAGCGGTGCTATTGTAATTTAATGAGGCTGGATATTCAGCATTCCATAAGGCCATTATCCTTTCTTTTTGCTGTATTGATAACAGTTGGGTTTGGATGACTTGCATATTGGCCACTCTATAAACTAGTTGCTTTTTTTAGACCCTGATTTTAAAATATCATCATCAGTTCCAATTTCTAAGTCTTGACCAGCAGAGACCAATGCATAACTCGAAGAGTCTAATAAAGTGTAGTGATATGGATTCCCCCAACTATCAGACTCCCAATTTCTCCAAATTGGTTTTGAGTTTACAAACTCCGAGAAGTGAACGGGGTATGTCTTTTTGAAAGCAAAATACTTATCGAGTTCTATTGATATTTCCTTCATTTCCTTCTCAGTATTATTTTGATTGAAGAATTCATTCTTTAAATAATTTCCGCCTTTGACAAACGAAAAAATGGACAAATAGAACACTGCTGGGATTAGAATGATAACTACTATGATGCTAAATATTAGATATTTAATAGCCTTCTGCTTTCCTTCTGCTTTCTCTGTTTTGAAAAAAAGATCAACCAGTGACCAGATCATTATTATGAAAAAAGGAATTTCAGGTGATAGTTGATTGAAAATCATGCTAGTACCAAAAGCTAGCAAAATCATAATCACGCCCTTAAAGTAATCTTTAGATATTATTTGGCCTGCGCCAGGTATAAAAATGGAAATAATGAAAATGATAAGGGTTCTCATTGTAAAGGGGTTGTCTTTAAGTTAAATGTATAGCTCATATTTAGTATTTCAAAGAATTCTGGGTTTCAAGCCCACTTATATGTTCGAGAAAAGTAATGGTTATTCATTCTTCTTATCTTAGCCAGATTATTGAACAATATTGAATCATGGCCAATCGTAAAAACATCTTCTTCCTCCTTT
>CAXBPM010000103.1:0-9194 GCA_963977345.1 uncultured Roseivirga sp. | reverse complement strand
CGGAAAAGCGGTAGGTTCCTTGTTTCCAGTTCCGAAAATGCTTGAGGGCTGGTGACCTCATGGATCAAGTGACGATCGATGTACAACACATCAATTCCACCATCGATTTGTTTCACCACATGGGCGTCCCAAACTTTGTCAAAAAGTGTCTTTCCCATGTTAAACCGCCATTTGGTATTTTAAGTCCGACAATTCATGTAAATCTTCATCGAAGACCTCCTTTTTACTGTCTGCCACCTGAAGGAAGTTAGCGTAAACCACATCCAGCTCATCGCGGGTAAGTTCATAACCAATGTTCTTCATTCGATAAGCCAAAGCAGCCCTGCCACTTCGGGCAGTAAGAATGATGGAAGAATGGTCTACCCCAACATCTTTAGGGTTGATAATTTCATAAGTATCTCTTCGCTTAATCACACCATCTTGGTGAATTCCTGAAGAGTGCGCAAAAGCATTTGCGCCTACAATGGCTTTGTTGGGTTGCACTGGGACACGCATGGTTTCGGACACATATTTCGACAAGGCTGTCAGTTGTTTGGTATCTATTCCAGTGGTTTTTCTCAGGTAAGGATGTTGTTGTAAAACCATCACCACTTCCTCTAAAGCCGTATTTCCTGCCCTTTCACCAATACCGTTAATGGTACATTCAATTTGCGTTGCGCCATTGATCACTCCTGCAATTGAGTTGGCCGTAGCCATCCCCAAATCATTATGACAATGGGTGGAAATGGTCACATTTTCAACCCCTTTTACATTTGCCATGAGGTAGGCGATCTTCTCTCCATATTCACTTGGCAAACAATAGCCTGTAGTGTCAGGAATGTTCAGCACTGTTGCGCCAGCTTTTATCGCTTGCTCGCATACATAAGCTAAAAATTCATTGTCGGTTCTTCCTGCATCTTCTGCATAAAACTCCACATCTTCTACATACTTTTTGGCCAAAGTCACTGCTGCTACTGCGCGTTCAACAATTTTCTCTCTGGTGGTATTCAGTTTGTATTTGATGTGTGATTCGGAGGTTCCAATCCCAGTATGGATTCTTGGTCTAACGGCATGTTTAACTGCTTCTGCGGCAGTTATAATGTCTTTTTCCACAGCCCTACTTAAGGCACAAACCGTGGCGTTTTTTATCAATTTTGAAATCGCTTGAACAGACTCAAAGTCGCCTGGGCTTGAAATAGGGAAGCCAGCTTCAATTACGTCAACACCAAGGAACTCTAGCCTTTCCGCTACTTCCAGTTTCTCCTTGGTATTCAACTTACAGCCCGGCACCTGCTCGCCATCGCGTAATGTCGTATCAAAGATTTGTATTTTCTGTCTATCCATTGTTAATTTGGGCTCTGTACTTTATTCTTTTAACACATATTTATTCTTAATAAAATTAGTGGGCGCCTACTGCGAGGCCAAAACTGATGCTAGAGTTTCTACTATTTTTATGGCGGACTCTATATTTTTATATCCCTGTATATCAATTCATTAAGAAGAATAAAATACAATGGCTAACCCGAAGCAGGATTCATTATTTGAGCTGATAAAATCGCTGACCAAATCGGAGAAGCGACATTTTAGAATGTTCGTTAATCGCAGTGGTAATTCAGAAGATGTGAAGTTTGTCAAACTTTTTGATGCCATGGACAGCATCAAACACTATGATGACAAACTTATTTTGGGCAAAGTAAAAAGTATTAAAAAGGAGCAACTGTCTAACCAGAAGGCCAACCTTTATAAGCAGATTTTAGCCAGTTTAAAACAGTTTCATATTGGGCATCATGTAGATATGCAGTTACGCGAAAGCCTAGATCATGCTAAACTCTTATACAACAAAGGTTTTTACAAACAGGCCTTAAAACTACTCGACAAGGCGAAAAACCAAGCCAAAGACACAAAGCATCATGCCTTGGTACTGGAAATTCTGGAGTTCGAAAAAATGATCGAGTCGCAGTACATTACTAGAAGTATTGAAACCCGTGCAGAGCAGCTGACCAATGAGGTGAATGAAACTTCCGGTCTACTGGTTTCTACGCACCAGCTTTCCAATTTGACGCTGAATCTTTACAGTCTTTTCCTTCAGAAAGGATATGCCAAAAACGAAGAGGATTTCATTGAAGTCACGACTTACTTTAAGGCCAATTTCCCTGCTTTAGATACGGTCAACCTCAGTTTCTACGAGCAAATGTATTTTCACCAATGTCAGATTTGGTACAATAACATTATTCAAAATTTCCCAAACTCCTACAAACACGCCAAGGCCTTGGTAGACCTGTTTAAACAAAACCAAGACATGGCCACCAAACAGCCAGTTTTGTTTATCAAGAGCTATAGTAATCTACTTACTGCCCTCTTCCAGCTTCAGTATTACTCTGTTTTTTGTGAAATATTGAACGAAGTAGAAGAGCTTTCCAAAAACAAAGACATTGTAAAAGACCTGAATACCGAGGTCTTGATTTTTAAGTTCTTGTGGGTTTCTAAAATTAACAAAGCCTTTATGGAAGGCAACTTTGAGGAAGGAACACACATGGTGCCCAAGCTTTTGAAAAAGCTCACCGAATACGAAGACAAAATTGATCCTGAACGGATTTTACTCTTCTATTATAAAATTGCGACTCTATATTTTGGTAGTGGAAACAACAGAAAGGCAATTTTCTACCTCAATAAGATCATCTACTTTAAGGACATTAGCCTGAGGGAAGACATTCATTGTTTTGCTAGAATCCTCAACCTTATCGCTCACTTTGAGGATGGGCAGGACTTCCATTTGGAATATCAAATTAAGTCCACTTTCCATTTTATAGGAAAAATGAACGACCAACAGGCTGTACAAAAGGAGATTTTCAACTTTTTAAGAAAGACAGGCAAGATTAAGCCTGATGAACTAAAGCAAGAGTTTCAGCTGCTGTATAACCGTTTGGAAGCGCTCAATAGTAACCTATATGAAAGGCGTCCTTTCCTTTATTTGGATATCCTTTCCTGGCTCAAGAGCAAAATTGAAAACCGACCCGTGCAAGAGGTGGTGCAAGAGAAGTTCAAAACTTTAAAGTAGGTTTTCGTTAAGTATCACTATTAAGGAAAACACAAGGCCAATGAACTTCATTGTGCTTATTTTTAGGGAATCATTGATTCAGGTTGAAAAATGCACATTGAAGACATATTTAAAGGACTAACCCTAACAGAGACAGAAACACTACTGATTGAAGATCGAATACAATCTGTTGAGGCTAAAAAAGGCGACTTGATTTTAGAGTCTGGGCAAACCGTGCACTATCAATACTTCGTGGCCAATGGCTGCTTGCGTTCCTTTTTTGTGGACCATTCAGCAAAAGAGCACACTATTCAATTTGCCATTAAGGACTGGTGGATCAGCGATTACACGGCTTTCTATAAGGAGTCATCTGCTATTTTGAGCATAGAGTGCATTCAGAATGCTACACTATACCGTTTCTCTAGAAAAAACATGGATGAAATTTTCGATCAAATCCCCAGTGTGGAACGTTTCTTTAGGTTGAAAACAGAATCGTTTATCAGTTCATTTCAAAAGAGAATTATTGGCGATTTAGCCAAATCAGCCACCGAACGCTATACAGACTTTGTGCATGACTACCCCAATATTGAATCATTGGTAAAGAACTATCACATCGCATCCTACCTTGGAGTCACTTCTGAAAGCCTGAGCAGGATCCGTAAAGAAATCGCAATGCACTAGCGTTTCTTATCATACATCATTTTTCCAGAGTACCCTCTGTTTTACCTTTGTCACAGTATCATCCTCAATAGAGGAGTTGAATTGATAAAACGTAAGACATGAATAATTTCGAATTTAAGAATCCAACCAAAATCATTTTTGGGAAAGATCAAATACAGAAAATAGCTACAGAACTTCCTAAAGACGCAAAAATACTATTGCTTTATGGCGGAGGAAGTATCAAGAAAAACGGAATCTATGAGCAAGTAACTCAAGCCCTCTCAGGTTTTGAGTTCGAAGAGTTTGGTGGTATTCCTGCCAATCCAGAATATTCCATTCTACTAGATGCGCTAGACGTTATTAAAACTAAGAAAATCACATTCTTATTGGCCGTAGGTGGTGGCTCCGTCATTGATGGAGTGAAGTTTTTATCTTCCGCTGCGCTTTATGAAGGAGACGAACCTTGGGAGATTCTTTCAAAGAGAATTCCAACGGTAAAAGGAATGCCTTTTGGAACGGTACTCACTTTGCCAGCGACAGGTTCAGAAATGAACTCTGGGGCGGTAATTACCCGAGCTGATACCAAAGAAAAACTCACCATGGGAGGCCCAGGTTTATTTCCAGTGTTCTCTGTTTTAGACCCTAGCGTGGTGGCTTCTATTCCAGAAAGACAAATTGCGAATGGGCTGGCGGATGCTTTCACCCATGTATTAGAACAATACATGACCTACCCTATTAACGCTTTATTACAAGACCGATTTGCGGAAAGCATTATGCAAACACTGATTGAAGTGGCTCCCACAATCCTTAAAAACCCATCTGATTACAAGGCCGCCTCTGACTTTATGTGGAGCTGTACCATGGCGCTGAATGGAATGATTCAAAAAGGAGTTCCAACCGACTGGGCTATACATATGATGGGTCATGAACTGACTGCGCTTTACGGAATTGACCACGCTCGTACCTTGGCCATTATTGCAGAAAGCCATTACACCTACAATTTCGAAGCTAAAATGAAGAAGTTGGCGCAATATGCCGAGCGTGTTTGGAATGTCACAGAAGGAAATGTGGAAGCAAAAGCTTTGGCAGGAATACGCAAAACCACTGAATTCTATCAATCCATTGGCATCGACACTAAGCTTTCTGATTACATAGATAATTATGAAGGTACGGCAGAAGAGATTGCACGTAGGTTTGAAGAACGCGGTATGACGGGCCTTGGCGAACATAAGTCCTTAACACCAGCCGATGCAGAGAACATCGTAAAAATGGCTTACTAGAAGTCAACCATTAACGCATAAACCCAATCGGTTTATGCCATTTCAGAATTAAAAAAATCAAACAATGATAAACGAGAACACAAAACAGAAAAAAGTACTTTTTGTACTTACTAGCCATTCAGAATTAGGGAACACAGGTGAAAAAACTGGTTTCTGGATCGAAGAATTTGCAGCCCCTTATTACTTGCTAAAAGACAAAGGCGTTGACATTACATTGGCTTCGCCAAAAGGTGGCCAACCTCCTATCGATCCTAAAAGTGAAATGGCCGATTTTCAAACACCAGCCACAGATCGCTACAATAAAGATGAGGCGACTCAAGCGTTAATTGCCAATACTATGGTGCTGAGTAAAGTAAGCTCAACCGATTATGATGCTGTTTTCTACCCTGGAGGACATGGTCCACTTTGGGATTTGGCGGAAGATAAGGATTCAGTTGCCTTGATCGAGTCATTTTATAGCAGCAACAAACCTGTAAGTGCTGTTTGTCATGCACCAGCTATTTTCAAACACACCAAGAATACCGAAGGCCAGCCATTGGTTAAGGGAAGAAAAGCAACTGGTTTTACTAATACTGAAGAAGATGCTGTGGCCTTAACCGATGTAGTGCCATTTTTGGTGGAAGATATGCTAAAGGCAAATGGAGCCACCTATTCAAAGGGTAGCGATTGGGCGCCATATGCTGTTGAAGACGGGCTTTTGATTACAGGTCAAAACCCAGCTTCATCTGAATTAGTAGCAGAAATGTTATTGAAGCGTTTGGCTTAAGTAATAAAGCTCTACTGGAGCGGTTCGAAGTAATTCTAACTACCAATAAACTATAAAAACGAAGAGACTGCCCATTGAAAGGCAGTCTCTTTTTTATGTTCTGAAATTGATTTTAGCAATTGAGCTTACTCAATTGTGGTGGTACTTTTAACAGATGAAGCCAATGAATAGGTAGTTCCCTTTTTGGCATACACCCTATAGTAATATTTAGTTTTGGCAGTCAAGCCAATGACCGTTGCACTTGTGACAGTTAATTCCTTTTTGTCAAAATCAGTCACTTTAGGACTAAAAAAAGCTTCTGGAGAAACGTCTAATAAATACACCTCAGCATCAGCTACCTCTGTCCAACTCACTTTGAACGTAGTGGCAGTAATGTCAGTAGCAGCACTAACTGTTGGTGCAGCAACCAATGCAGAGTCATCGTTATCGTCACTTTTACAAGCGCTAATACTGAACAAAAGCGTTATCAGAAAAGTGAATGATAGTATTTTCAATGTGCTACTTTTTTTGTCGATCATTTTATTTTACTTAAAGAGGTATGAAACATGTTATGCTCATTTGACGCAAATATCTCAAATTCAGTTGGAATGAAAAATTGAGAATTGACTAAATATTTTGATTTCTAAAATGCAGCCTCTCAAGTACAATCAACACCACACAAGTTCCGTTTTAAACGCTTTCGCTAACCTCTCCCAGGCCAAATTCACTTCTATTGTAAAGCGGGTATGAAATAATTCATGTTATCACCTTTTATACCATCGGTAAGCCTCTCTTTAACATAGATTAATATCTTGGGCAAAAATTCAAATCAATTCAAAATGAAAAGATCACTCAAATTATTTATGATTTTGGCGTTCTGCTTGAGTATCAATACTTATGCTCAGGACACTAAAGCCGTTGTAGACAAAATCGTAGCCGAGGCCAACGACAATTCTCAGTTAGAGAACTTGGCCTACGAGTTATTAGACAAAAACGGACCTCGTTTGGTGGGTACTCCACAAATGAATTCAGCCAACGACTGGGCTGTAGCAAAATACAAAAGCTGGGGTATTGACGCCAGAAATGAGAAATGGGGCGAATGGAAAGGCTGGGAACGTGGAATCACTCACGTAGACATGATTTCTCCTCGCGTAAAGACTTTAGAAGCTATGCAATTGGCATGGAGTCCTTCTACTAACGGAAAAGATGTTACTGGAGATGTAGTAACAATCCCTAATGTGGCCAACGAAGCTGAGTTTAAAACTTGGTTAAAAGGCATCAAAGGTAAATTCGTAATGATAGATTTGGCACAGTTTACTGGCCGTCCTGATTATAACTGGGAGAAAAACGGTACTGAGCTTTCTATTGAAAACATGAAGAAAGACAGAGCTGAAGAATCTAGAGCTTGGTCACAAAGAATAAGAAACACTGGCTTAACGTCTCGTACGTTACCAGCAGCTTTAGAAGAAGCTGGTGCAGCTGGTATTTTGATTTCTAACTGGTCGAGAGGTTTTGGTGCTAACAAAATTTTCGGTGCTTCTACTAAGAAAATCCCTACAGTGGATATCGGACTAGAAGATTACGGAACACTTTTCAGAATGGTTGAGCACGGAGACACTCCAAAAATCACTGTAAAAACTACTGGTAAAGATCTAGGCATGATGCCAACTTTCAACACAGTAGCTGAGATTAAAGGTTCTGAATTACCTGACGAATATGTTGTGCTTTCAGCACACTTCGATTCTTGGGATGGTGGAACTGGAGCAACTGACAACGGTAGTGGTACATTAGTAATGATGGAAGCCATGAGGATTTTGAAGAAAATTTACCCTAACCCAAAAAGAACAATCCTAGTAGGACACTGGGGTAGTGAAGAGCAAGGTTTGAATGGCTCTAGTTCATTCGTTCAAGATCACCCAGAAGTGATTAAAGGTATGCAAGCTTCTTTCAATCAAGATAACGGTACTGGTAGAGTGGTAAACATTAGCGGACAAGGTTTCCTTCATGCTTATGAGTTCATCAACAGATGGTTAGCTCCAGTACCTAGTGTGATTAGAAGAGAAATTGACACAACCTTCCCTGGTACTCCTAGCGGAGGTGGTTCTGACTACGCATCTTTCTTAGCTGCTGGTGCTCCTGGATTTAGCTTAAGCTCAACTAGTTGGGATTATGGCTCTTACACTTGGCACACTAACAAGGACACTTATGATAAACTAGTATTCGAAGACATAAGAAATAACGCAATTCTTACTGCAATTATGACTTATATGGCATCTGAGGATGATCAATTCTTCCCTAGAGATCAAAGTGTATTGCCTGTTAACCCAAGAAACGGTCAGCCTATGACTTGGCCAACACCAAGAAACCCAACTAGAAAAGGTGGAGGGGAATAATTCCTTCTAAATCTATAGAAATTGAAAGGCCTCGATATATCGAGGCCTTTTTTAGTACTTAGGTGGCTTACGCATGTCCTTTTTTTCGGAATGATTCTTTTTGCTCGTGAGCCGTTTTTGAATAGCGCCCTTAGAAGGCTTGGTTTTTCTGCGTGGTTTGGGCTTGGTAAAGGCCTGCTCTACCGCCTTCCTGAACTTGGTAATTACCTCATACTTATTCCGCAGCTGGGTTCTATGCGCTTCAGAACTAATTAGAATATCACCCTCATTGGTCAATTGCTTTGCCCATTTTTTCGCTAGGTGCTCTTTTTCCTCTTCATTCAATACGTTTGAACTTTGAAGATTAAACCTGAGTGTTACCCGCGTTTCAAGCTTGTTTACATTCTGACCACCCGGCCCAGAGCTGCGCGAAGTCTGAAATTGAATTTCAGGCAAAAAATCTCGTGATGCTATGGTTTTTGGGTCTTTCACTATTGGTTAAAACTAATCCCTTTTAAACAGCAAGTTCCTTTCATCAGAACCCGCTTCATCAAAATAGTAACCTTCAGAATC
Source organism: uncultured Roseivirga sp. (assembly GCA_963977345.1). Classification (GTDB taxonomy): domain Bacteria; phylum Bacteroidota; class Bacteroidia; order Cytophagales; family Cyclobacteriaceae; genus Roseivirga. The sequence goes on along the minus strand of CAXBPM010000103.1, from coordinate 548 downwards.
AAAGCCTTTTAATAGTTCCACTTCGTTGATTCGGTTTTTGATAATGTACTGCGCCATCAAACCCCTCGCCTTTTTGGCAAAGAAGGAAATGATTTTATACTGCCCATTTTTGAAGTCCTTAAATTCAACATTGATCACCTTGGCTTTGAGTGCTGGCCTGTCAATGGCTTTGAAGTATTCTTGTGAAGCTAAATTGATGAGTACTTTATCGCCCTGCTTCTTCAAGTCACGATTGACTTGACTGGCAATGGTATCGGCCCAATAGTTATAGAGGGTAGTATAATCGTCAAAGGCCAAACGAGTACCCATTTCTAATCGGTAAGGCTGAATTAGGTCCAAAGGCCTTAATAAACCATAAAGGCCAGAAAGGATGCGTAAATGCCCTTGTGCGTAAAGGATGTCTTCGTTCGAAAGTTCTTCTGCTTCAAGGCCAATGTATACATCTCCTTTAAAGGCATAAACCGCTTGTTTGGCCGATTTAGAGTCTTTAGATTTCCTAAACTTGTTGTAGCGATCTACATTCAGTTCGGCCAAATTCTCACTGATGT
>CAXBPM010000102.1:0-9264 GCA_963977345.1 uncultured Roseivirga sp. | reverse complement strand
GGTTATTTAGCTTATCTTTCAGGATAATAACGATTTACCAGAGCCATGAAACATTTAAAAAATATCATCCCAACACTAATTCTTCTCCTTTGCTTAACGAAAATTGGTGTCGGTCAAACTTATCGGATCCTTATTTCTAATGACGATGGCATTCAATCACCACTGATAAGTACATTGAAAACAGAGATTGCAAAACTCCCCAATGTTGAAGTTATCATTGTCGCCCCTGCAGAAAACCAGTCTGGAAGTAGCCAATCCACCAATATGGGGCCTTTAGAAGTGGAAAAGCTATTCAAAGACGACCAGTTTCTTGGCTATGCGGTCAACGGAAAACCAGCCGATGCTATCAGGTTTGGTATTCGGGTATTGGGCAAAGACAAGCCATTCGACCTTGTGATCTCTGGCATTAACCGAGGTTCCAATGTAGGAGACGTCTCTCACCTATCTGGCACCATAGGCGCAGCCATGGAAGGGCTTTATCATGGTATTCCTGCCATTGCAGTATCGCAAGAAAGTCGTGGCGTAAATACAGAAGCCACCTCACGCTTCATTGCTCAACTGGTGGCTAAATACCAAAAAGATGGCGCACCAAAAGGGGTTGTGCTTTCGGTTAACATTCCTGCAGGTGAACTTAAAGGGATTGTGGTGAAGGCCATGGGAGACGCTTATTTGGATATGGGGAATTATGAATTGAAAAATGAAACCGATAACAAAATGGTGTACAATCAAAAAATAGGTATTGTGAGATCGCAGAATGAGCAAACGGATACTTATGCCTACCAGAACGGTTATGTCACCATCACACCTCTCAAATTTGATTGGACGGCTTATGAGTTAATAGAATCCATAACCAATTGGGGACTAAAACTGGAAAAAGAATAAGACCCCTTCTTCACCAAGAACCAGCCATTATCCAGTGATGAAATTATTTCGAAAAACGAATTTAAGACAACTTAGATTAAGCCTATTCTTATTCGTATTGGCAAGCACAACAGTAACTGCACAATTCAGCTTTGGCACCTATGCATTACAGCATGTGAATATCATAGATGTAAACACAAGTGAAATACTTTATGATTATACCATTGTAGTCAACAATGATGTGATTTATAAAATCATACCCGCTCAAAAATACATCGCCAATGACACAGTTCAATCCATTGTATTAAAAGGAAAGTTTGTAATACCTGGTTTAATTGATGCGCATGTACATTTTGCTACAGATCCAACTTTAGAAAGAAGAGACAATGCAGAGAAAGTGCTTAAAGAAATGCTGTTAACAGGTATTACTTCAGTCAGAGATATGGCAGGTGATGCGAGAGCCCTATCTAGTTTATCAAGAAATGCATTAGTTGGAGATATTGTGGCGCCAAACATCTATTATTCCTCGCTCATGGCGGGTTCTGCATTTTTTTCTGACCCAAGAACCATTGCAACGGCTCAAGGTGGAGTAAGTGGGGAAATGCCCTACATGAAAGCAATTGATGATAATTCTAACATAGAACTAGATGTAGCCCAAGCAAAAGGAACCAGTGCGCACGGAATCAAGCTTTATGCAAGTTTAACTAAAGAACAGATTCAAGGAATTACCGCTGAGGCAAAAAAACAGACTATTCCTGTATGGTCTCATGGTTCATTGATGCCAACAGTCCCTACAGATGTAATTTCATCAGGAGTAATTTCCATTTCTCATGCCTTAATGCTAGCTGATGAGAAATACCGAAAAAGAGAAGATATTCCTGTAAGCTGGCGGGGAGACACTACTAAAGAAATGTCAACCGAATTTTGGGACAAAGAGTACAATAAACTTGAGTTGGATAAAATATTTGAGCTGATGAAGAAATACGATGTTGTGCTCGATGCAACACTCTCCGTTTATGAAAGCAGTAAAAACGCTAACAATAGTCATTGGCGCTTTGAGATGGCCAGAAGAATTACAAGAGAAGCAAATATGTCAGGCGTTAAAGTGGCAGCGGGTAGCGACACAGATCAAGCAACCTTCGTGCAGCATGAAATGAAGCTATTGGTCAATGAATCAGGTTTTACACCTTTTGAAGCAATTGTTTCGGCTACTAAACACGCTGCCCAAGCCACTGACATCCTTGAAAAAGAAGGGACAATTGAAGTGGGTAAAAAAGCCAATTTGCTTTTATTAAACTCAAATCCCGTAGAAAGTATTGATCATATTGATGACGTCTTTTGGGTCATCAAAAATGGAAAGTTGTATAGTATAAAGGAATGAAACAACGATAATGACCATAACTCATTTCTAACCCCTTGTCATCTTACTTTCATAAAAAACTCTATTATCGAAGATAAGCCTCTAGTTTATTTCTAAGATTTTAGTCAATATCGCAAAGGGTTTTGGAGCATCAGTTTGGTCACTGATCATTTTAGATACGCTCCATAAATCAGAATTTGATTTTTTACGGAAACACTCATGGTCATCAACGGTTTCGTTTATAACAAAATCATAAAGCCTTATTACGAGGCTTTTACAGGTCTTTCTAAAGAAGTTTGGTGGCTTGCTTTGATCACACTGATCAACAGAGCGGGCACCATGGTTATTCCTTTTCTTTCACTTTACCTCACACAGAATGAAGGGTTTTCCTTATCTCAAGTAGGTTGGATTATGACTGCCTTCGGCTTAGGTTCACTAATAGGCACTTGGATTGGTGGTAAACTCACGGATGCAATTGGCTACTACAAAGTCATGGCTTTCAGTTTGTCGGTTGCCGGAATCATGTTTGTGTCTATACAATTCCTACATGGCTTTTACCCGATCTGTGCAGGTATCTTTCTACTGATGGCGGTTGCGGATATGTTCAGGCCAGCAGTATTTGTGGCGCTCAGTGCTTATAGTAAGCCGGAGAACAAAACCCGTTCCGTAACCCTGATTCGATTGGCAATCAACCTTGGCTTCTCGTTAGGCCCCGCAGTTGGTGGTTTAATCATTACTGGTTTAAGTTATTCTGCATTATTTTGGGTAGATGGCACCACCTGTATTTTGGCTTCTATCCTATTACTGTGGGTGCTCAACCCGAAAAAAGCAAGAACCTTAGACGAAGTAAAAAACGCCAATCCTAAATCGGCTTATACTGACACAACCTATTGGATCTTTTTTGCGGGACTGGTGCTCTTCGGGTTCACTTTTGTACAGTATTTCTCCACAGTTCCTTTATTCTACAAAGAAATTCATCAGTTATCTGAATCTCAAATTGGACTTGTTTTGGCACTTAATGGCTTCTTGATTTTTGCCTTTGAAATGCCACTCATTAAGTACTTCGAGTCACGCAGTTTTAGCATGGTTGAAAACATGGTTATTGGCATAGTACTTATTTGTTTAAGCTTTGTACTCCTCATTATATCGAGTTGGGCGGGTATTCTCATCATCGGAATGATACTCATGACCTTTGGAGAAATGTTAGCCTTCCCTTTTTCCAATGCCTTCGCCATGAAAAGGGCTAAACGAGGCAACCAAGGTGAATATATGGCACTTTACAGCATTGCCTTTTCGGTATCCCATATTTTCGGGCATAACACAGGCATGCAGTTCGTTGACCGTTTTGGGTTTGACAACACTTGGTACCTCACGGCTGGAATGGCAGCCTTGTCTATACTTTTCCTCTTTATCTTAAAAAGGAGGTTACGAAGTGAGGCTGTTGAAATAGAGAAGACCTAAGACCTTTCGTACCTCAAGGAAAGAAAGTGGTACTACTTTCCCCATGGACAATATACGATATCACCAATTCGGAGCGTCATTGCTAACCTGCAAATGTATAGCTGAGACATCAGCCTACGTGAAGCAATCTCGTGGATTAAAGAAGGCGTATTTGTCATTAGTCACACTTTTTTAGTATCTAGAGGAAATACGTCACGAAAAAATCAATGAATACAGAATGGATTGACATAATGAAACAAACAAGCCGACTGAAACTAAGTCGATGGAGGTTGGTTGACCATTATTTCGTTGTGATTTTCATTCTAGTTATTCCAGGACTTACCCTTTTTCACTTGTTTGAAATCTATGTAACTGACTCTTATGATGGAGTAAGAACAGCCAGTGAACTCATCTCAACTTCTTGGCCTTGGGTAATTATTGCTATCGCTCTCTATTTTACACGAAAAAGGCAACTGAGATTTAAAGTAGTGAAAATTGAGTTTACTGATCAAGAATTTAAAGAAGCAATAGAAAGAACAACCAATGAATACCATTGGCGAATTGACTTGAGCAATGACAATATTTTACGGGCATACCGCCCTTGGAATTGGACAAGAAGTTGGGGTGAAATGATTACGATAATCAAGGACCATGACCGACTTCTACTAAATAGCATTTGTGACCCTGATAAAACGAGTTCTGTTGTTTCCTTTGGTTGGAATAAGAGAAATGTTGAAACATTTATAAAGCACCTTAATGATGCTAAAAATGGCATTCCAGTTCAAGAGGTCATTGAGAGGCAAGAAAAAGAGTGGACTTTAAAGAAGATGTTATTTCGTCTATTTGCTTACCCATTGTGCCTCTTTCTTATTGGTTTTGGATTCTATATGATTTACGATGCTGATGATTGGGGAACACCATTTACAGGAATGGGGGCAATTGCGATAGCTTCATTTTACCTATATACAGACTTGAAACTAATAATGAGAAACAGTAGGACGAACACACAACAACAAATATAGTTATATGCTGTCATTGACTTCTTCACTAAACGCCACCAAACCATAATCTCACCTACCACCAAAAACCCAACCCGATATGAAAATTGAGTCCTTTAATGAAAACTTAGACTTTAACGAAAAGAAGATCGTGACTAAAGTCCTTATGGAAACTTCCTTTTCCAAAGAAATTAGAATTCTCTTAAAACAAGGGCAAATGATGAAAGAGCATAAAGCTCCTTTTCCCATCATTGTGCATATTATCGATGGCCAAATAGATTTCGGTGTACAAGGTAGTGTGCATCCATTAAAAAAAGGAGATATCATCACCTTAGATGCTAATATCCCTCATGATTTAACCGCCCTGCAAGACAGTGTCGTTCGTTTAACGCTTTCCAAACTCGATACCAGCGAACGTGTAGAAAAGGTGGTTTCAAATTCATAGAACAATGCTAGCGTCCAGACCTATAAGGTTTTTAAAACCTGACAGGTCTGGAGATTTTATACTGTTTGTTATAAACCCGTGACTTTATACACTGTTTTGCCACCAATAACGGCTTCATCATTTGAGTTATAAAACACTTTAAACGTTCCGATCGGAGTGTCTACCCCCATAACCTCCTGCTGACTGCAGCCATCAGTTAGCCCTGTACAACTGATGGCAATAAAGTTGGGGTGTTGATATGTAAATGCCACATGTCTGCCAGATTGCATTTTATGGTAAGATGGATAAGTCCCTACGTAACTAATTGCGCCCGCCACTTCATCTTTTAAGTAATTGAAAGTTAGGCCTTCATCTTTGCTTATAAAACTGACAAAATTTGGATTTCCCATTGGATTCTTATTTTCTGTATAGATCAGGTGCCCTTCTGCGCTAATTGCCTTTGGCGCTACTCCGTTGACACTCTTTTTTTCCGCAATTAACTGCCAGTTATACGCATCGCTAGATGAATATACAGCCATGTCAAATCTGGAATATTGGAACCCTGTCCCAGGTGGAACGTAATAATATTCATTATAAATGAGGGCGTAGTAGCCTCCCTTGCTATTCTTAACTACAAAATTTGGCGCAATGCCATTTGCGTTTTCCAGTTTCCATGAACTTCCATTGTTGGCTGTTGAAAAAGTGCCTTCACCCGTATAAACCACTGTTTTCTGCGCTTCGGCATACCCATATAATATGTTTTTGAATTCCGATGTTTGATAAGTCTTAGCACTCATATCGTACTTTTTATTTCTGAAATAGAGCTGCGCGCCCACCTCCATCACAAATCCGGTATTAGAATAATTATTGTCAAAATTTATTTGAGTATTCACGTACTCCTTCCCTGAAGCTGTTGATTTCACAAGGCCATAATCGCGATACTTTCCACCTTCAATAAATCCCGAATAATAGACGGTTCCGTTGACCTTGGCTGTTCTTGGGAAAGCGATATCAGATTCTGTTAATGTCGAGCCACTTGCTTCAAAAGTTGTCTTCACAACAGTATTGTAGTTGCCAGTTCGTAACGGATTTTCATACAAATCGACATACATTTTTCCGTCTTCTACCATCACCGCAATCGGGTTGTCTTGAAAATCGTAAGTAGAAGGATAATCATAATAAGTGATTTGATTACTTGGGTTTACAACTACCGCTGCTCCACCACTAGCATAACCAAAGTAACCCTCGTTATAGGATAGTTTGGCGTTATTATTATTGTTGGCGCTAACACCACTTAATCGTCTGGCATCAAAGGCAGGCCATACTCTTGAAGTTAAAGTGTTGGTCGCTATATCATATTCAGCCAAAGTGCGATAGTACATACTCAGAAACCCGATTTTCCCATTACTGTAAATCATTTCGCCAGGCAATGCATTAACTGCTATTCCTAAATCCGTTGACTGGCCATTTTCAAATTTGTGAAGCGTCCCGTTAAGGTAATAGGCCACGCCATTCGCGTCCATTACTGGTCCTGCGGAATTGTATATTGTGGGTACTGTTTGTGTGCTATTGTCATTTAGGTTTTTTAAATTTTTACCTGATAGTAAAATGCCATTATTACTCACGGCTATAAAATCACTAGTCCCAGATAGCTCAGTGAAAGACTCCCCTGCATCTTTTGAGAAATAGAATTTATAATTGGCATAACTACCATCCAATCGGGTATCAAGGCCAGCCACTATGTATTGACCATTTTCGCTTACCACCAATTTTGTAGCCTTAAACAGCTCCGTTGGTTCCATGATGGCGCTAAGTACAGGGCTTGCTCCCCCACCACTAGGATTGTCGGGATTGGGTTCATCATCAGTTCCACAAGCAGTAAATAATGTCAGAATACATAAAATGGCTATTAGGGGTATTCTGGATTGGATGAATTTATTCATAATGATTTAGAGCAAGTTGTTAGACAAAATTCAATGCTATTCATCCTTGTTACAATACATCCCATTCGGTATTCTGGTATGCGTGGTAGTGGGTATTTATAGTTAGCCATTTGATATTTGACTGAGTTGAAAGTGCATTCGCCTTTGTAGGTGTTCTTCACCGACAAGCCGCTAACTACAAGCTCAAAGTAAGCGCTCACCCTCCTTTGCCTACACCCTATTCCTGAGTAAATTCCATCAACCTCTAACTTCACCCTACACCATAAAGCAATTCTTATTACTTTTAAGCTTGACCCAAAGCATCAATGACCAGAACACCATTCGAAAGAGGCCGGATTATTAGTTTTATAGACGCAGTATTTTCTATCGCCATGACATTGCTGGTGTTAGAAGTGGCCATTCCCACTTATGAAGCCGTTGCCGAAAAAGGTACATGGGGCATTCTGGCTAGTTTAATTCCAAACTTCATCGGTCTTTTGGTGAGCTTTTTAGTCACTGCGGTATATTGGATTGCCCACCTGCGCATCATGAGTTATGTCGTGGACTTTGATAAGAAGCTCTTATGGCTCAATATTTTTCTACTGCTTTTCGTGGTGCTTATGCCCTTCTCTACTTCATTTTACGTGAATGGATTCGACCTCCTAGGCCCATTTGTTTTTTACAGCTTTAACCTAGCAGCCATTGGTCTCTTCAATTACCTAATCGTCCGTTATGTGGTGAAAAAAGAAATAGCCACACAAGGCATTGACCCAATTACCGGACAATGGGAAAGTTGGCGTGCCTTCAATTCCTTTGCGGTATGGGCAATTGCAGCCATTCTTGGCTTCTTCTTTCCGTGGATAGCTCGGTTCTTTTTTATCGCCATCTTTATCTTTCAAGCGATCATCAATGCTCACTTTAAGAAGAAAATGAGTAAGATTGTTTCCTCATGAAAAGTCAAAAGAACCGCAGATTGGCAGCCATTATGTTTACCGACATTGTGGGCTACACTGCCCTGATGCAGAAGGATGAAAAATCAGCTGCTGCAGTAAGGGCACGTCACCGTGAGGTTTTTCAAGACAAACACCAAGAACATAATGGCGAAATCATCCAATATTTTGGGGATGGAACCTTAAGCGCTTTTCAAAGCGGTGTAGAAGCCGTTGAATGCGCGATCGCAATACAGAAGATGCTGGGCACGGAAGATGGCATTCCCCTTCGGATTGGGCTGCATATAGGCGACATTGTTTTTGATGGTATCGAAATTTATGGTGACGGTGTCAATTTTGCTTCTAGAATTGAAAGTATGGGCGTTGCTGGAGCCATTTTGATTTCAGGACAATTGAACGAAGAACTTAAAAATCACCTCCATATTTCAACGGTTTCGCTTGGCAGTTTCGAGCTTAAAAATATAACCGAACCGGTTGAGGTTTTTGCGGTAGACAATGACGGTATTAAAACACCCTCTCCTTCTGAGCTTAAAGGAAAGCAGAAAAAGCACTTGAAAACGATTGCTGTTTTGCCCTTTGCCAACTTCAGTAGCGACCCAGAAAACGAATACTTTACCGATGGAATGACTGAGGAGATTATCAATGCCTTGGCAAAGATCAAAGCCCTAAAAGTCACTTCCAGAACCTCCTCATTCTATTTCAAAAACAAAAACATCCCCATTTCACAAATTGGGAAAGAGTTGAATGTAGGTATTATTCTAGAAGGCAGTATTCGCTTATCGGGCAAGGCCATTCGAATTACCGCGCAGCTCATTGATGTAGCCGAGGACTATCACTTTTGGTCCGAAACCTGGGACCGCAAGCTCGAAAATGTCTTCGAAATTCAGGACGAAATAAGCCTTTTGATTGCGGACAAATTAAGAGAGCAATTCGGCCATTTCGAGATTCAGGAGCACTTGGTGGCCAAACAAACTGAGAGCTTTGACGCTTACGAATACTCCCTCAAAGCCAAATTCCATTTCAATAAATGGAATCCAGAGGACATGCACACGGCCATTTCACTTTATAACAAGGCCCTTGAACTGGATGACAAACATGTTGAATCTTATTTAGGCTTAGCCGACTGCTACGGATTCCTGGCCACCACAGGCTTTATGGGTCATGCCGAAGCATGGCAAAAGGCTTCTCAACTTACCCATAAAGCACATTACCTGAACGATCAACATGCAGGGGTGTATTATCAATTGGCCAACCTCGCCTTTTTCACTGCTGTCAATTACAAAGAGGCGGTGAGGTTAACCATCAAAGC
>CAXBPM010000101.1:0-9314 GCA_963977345.1 uncultured Roseivirga sp. | reverse complement strand
ACCACTATCAAGTTTAGTGTTTAGTAAAAAGGGTATACATGGGACGGTGTATTGGGGTTCAGTTAATTATGATATATCCGATTATAGTATAATTGGGCGGACTATGGATTTTCATCTAGATGTCAATTTGGAGGGAAAGGCAATTGATGAAGATGAATTAAACAGACAGCTCCTCTTCATGAAGAAGTCGGGTGTTCAAAATCTTACAAATCTAAATATTGCAATTGTTGGGTTAGGAGGAATCGGTTCACCGTTGGCGGTAATGTTAGCAAAAATGGGTGTTCTGAAAATGACGTTTTTCGATGGTGATAAAGTTGAGATACATAATCTTCCACGAATTCATGGTGCGAGTAGATCGTCAATTGGGCAGTATAAAGCAGTTGTTGTCAAGGATTTTATAGAGTCATTTTCAAGAGCGACTATCGGAATTAAACTAAAGATGATTTCTGACGCAGACGAATTAATGGGATATGATTTTATATTTGGATGTGTTGATAATCATACAGCTAGGGATATAATGAATAGAGCATCTTACACCTATGCTATTCCTTATGTCGACTCTGCGTGTGCAATCCCTCTAAATGAAATAGGTAATGTAGAACAGTCTGTTGTTGCGCTTAATACCGTAATGCCTAGTTCTGCCTGTTTATGGTGCTCACAAACGTTGAACGCAATCCAAATAATGGAGGAGAGCTTAAGTGAAGAAGAGCTTGAACAGAGGAGAATAGATGGCTATATATTAGATGTTGATGAAGCACCAAGCGTGATTTGTTTAACCAGTGCAGTGGCATCAATGGCGATTAATCGAATGCTTAATTTATTAGGTGTTTATTCTGATGAGTATCCTGATAGGGTTATTTTCGACTTTGATTCTACATTACTAAATGAATCAAATTTTGATAAATCTGAAAAATGTAGATGTACTTTAGATAATGCTTTTAAACGGTAAGAGATTAGGTGAATGAATAATGACTTCTATCGAGTATTCTTGTTCGAGTAGGTTTTAAGTAAAGGCTCACCGCAGATATTAATGAGTTAATCCTCTTTACTTAAAGCCTACTTGGTCAATTTTATCATTCCAGAAAGTGGAGCTTCTAAGCGGTTCAGGCCTGCTTTTAAAGTAACCGACTTGTTCATCACCTCATTTCCTTCAGTATCGAAAACGGCAATATTACCCTTCCAGTCTTTTGCTAGTTCTAGCATAACGATTTTACTGCCCTTGGCATTCACAATGTCCAAAGCAGAAAGATTGTCACTTTCTGGTCTCACCAAAAGCTCTTCAAAAAGGGTGGTAATCTGCTTTTTGCCATTATGGGCTGTTAGCATTGGGTAATTGGCGCTTGGGTTTGAAGGAATAAATTTAGAATCCAGAAGTATGTCGCGGTTCTCATTCCAGTACTTGAACCAATAGCGAATCATGTTCAAGTGATGCTCAGGAATTTCTTCCAAACGAACAGAAAGCTGAGGAACGCTGTACAGAATATTTAAAATTTGAAGTGCAGCCGACTCCACAGACTCTTCTTTTCTCCAAATAAACATATCGGCATGAACGGCAGTATTTCCAGCCATAATGCGCAAAGTGGTGGTCTCTACTCGGTTGGCCACTGCATTGTTAGGCACATCAGTACCTCGTAGCATATTTCCGAATTTACGCATCAATGGGCCAATGTATGGCTGACGGAATTCGATCATAATGTCCGGTTTTTTGGCCTTAAGTCGGTTCATAACTTCCGTCATTAAATGATCGGTAGCTTCGTTGACCGAGGCAAAATCACGTCCATCTCTGGCGGTCAAATCCGTATCGGCTTGTGCTGAAAAACGACCGATGAAATCGAGTTTGAAACCATCAAGCCCCCAGTCGTCCAATGCTTTTTCATAAGTGTTGATGATGTATTCTCTCACTTCAGGATAACGTGGGTCCATAATCCAAGTGCCTTGCCCATTCCAGTAGAAAAGGTATTTGCCTTTGAATCGCTCAAAATTCTTGGCGTTCTCCCCCATAAACGGAAGCGAGTACCAAAGAATGAACTTCATTCCAGTGGCATGCACGCCATCTACAAAACCCTTCATGTCAGGAATTCTATCGGGTTCCCAGTCGCCAGTGTAGGCATAACCTCGGTTGCCATCAAGCGTTTGCCAACCATCGTCAACAATTACGGCATCGGTGCCCAATGATTTAGCAATTGCAGATTCCTTAATAATTTCTTCGGCAGTAATACCTTGGTGATAGCTGTACCAAGTAGAATACATTGGTCGCTTTGCAATATCTGGAACGGCTAACGGAGTGTATTCTGGTTTAGAAGCCCACCATGCGCTCACTTCTTCAACAGCTTCGTAATAAGGAAGCGGTCTGGTGTCAATTCTTAGTTCAATTTCATAGGAAGTGGTTTTCGGCATACGCTCGGTAAAGAGCCTGATGTTGGGGTAAAACTTCACATCTTCTTCGCGCAAATAACTGCTGATGTCCACCTTGTTCAGCGCGTCTGAAAGCGCAAATGTAATTCTGTTCTGAAGCCTGTTATTGTAGAGGGTGAGGACAGGCGCCCATTGCGATGCTTTTGAACTTAGTGGACTTCTGTAATAATTCGTTCTGTCATTATTGGTGGGGTTCCAATAGCCATTAATATCGACTGAAGGAAAATTGAAGGACAAAGACACAGGCTTTAGCTCACTTGGTTTTTCTGCCTCGAATTTGAAAGTGATGATTTGTAAACCTTCTTCAATCTGCTTTTGGCTTTTGGTTACTTTAAAATCGCCAAGGTCTCCACTCACCTGAATGCTGTCCATTTCAACCAATACTGGGTCGAAATCTGGCTCAGTGGTGTTAATACTTAGGTTTTCAGTAGGGGAGCTGCAAGCGCAAAAAGCAAAGCTGAGCAGCAAGAACGTTTTGTAATAGGTTGGTTTGAAAAAATGCATAGCTAAATGGTTTACTCAAAAATAACCTAATATATGAACCTTCCGAAACCCGATTTATAAACGGTGGAATTTAGGTGCGCGAAAAAGGTTAACGCATCTAAAGCCGGTATTACTTATTCTTCAACACCCTTTTTACCAATGGGCCTATGGTTAAGCCCTGACCAATAATGGAGAAAACCACGATAATATAAGTGACGGTCAGGAAAAGCTCGCGCTCCATTTCTGGTTTCAGCGATAGCGCCAAGGCAATGGAGATTCCCCCTCGAATTCCACCCCAAGTCATAATCAGGTTGGTTTTCGGAATGAAATCTAGTTTCTTTTTAAACAACGCTACAGGGCCAGCTAGAGCTAAATATCTGGCAATAAGCGCTACTGGAATAGCGATCAAACCAAAGATTATGTACTCGCCATTAATGGTAATGACAAGCAATTCTAAACCGATTAATACAAATAGAATGGCGTTGAGCAAGACATCGAGCAACTCCCAAAATTTATCTACATAATTCTGCGTGGTAGTTGACCAAGCAATTTTGGGGGATTTATTTCCTATGAAAATACCGGCAACCACAACAGCCAAAGGCCCTGAAACATGGAATAAATGGGCTAAAGCCGAGAGCCCCATTACTAAGGCAAGCGTAATGATTACCTCGGTTTCATAATGGTCAATGGTTCTCATAAGCTGAAACACCAGCCATCCGCCAATAAGGCCAAGTGCAATTCCACCCACTACTTCTTCGAAGAAAAGGAAGCTTACTTCCGTAGCCTCAACCGAAGCTAAACCTTGTTCTGCAATTTTATAAATCACCAAGAACACAACCACACCAACACCATCGTTAAACAGCGATTCGCCTACAATTTTGATCTCTAATTTTTTAGGGGCGTTGGCATCTTTCAGAATTCCTAAAACTGCAATAGGGTCAGTAGGAGAAATTAAAGCTCCAAAGAGCAGGCAATAGATGTAATTGATTTCATGCCCGATGAGAATGGCCACATAGTACATCAGCGTTCCTATAATAAAGGTAGAAACCACCACACCCATAGTAGCGAAAAGCGCAATGGGTACTCTGTGCTTTTTGAGTGCATCGAGTTTGGTATGGAGCGCTCCTGCAAAGAGCAAAAAGCTCAGCATAATATCGAGGAGGGCAGTTTCGAAGTCGATGGATTCAATGAGTATTTTAGCTTCATCCAAGATGTAATGGTTGAAACTACCTAGAATAGTAAGGACAAGTGTAAAGCAAATCGCAATGAGCATAAGCCCGATTGTGAAAGGAAGTTTCAGGAATTTGGTATTGATAAAGGCAAAGACTGCCGAAAGAACAATAAGTATGGTAATGATGCTGAAAATGTCCATTGAGTTCTATTAAGGTTGAAACCAGTAATGGCAAAATAAAACCTTTAATCGAATTGTGTGATAAAGAAGGGCAATAATCATTTCGATTATTGCTGCATGATGAGGTTATATACAGATTTGGGAAGAATACTCAGGGCAAAACCATCAACTAAACCTCCAGCATAAAGAGTGAGGTGGTCTTTGTAGGGTGGGCGCTCAAAAACATAGTCAATGGAATCCACGAGTCCATTTCTACTTCCCCTGTTGTTTTTTCTAGCAAGGAGGTTGCCTAAGCCAGACTGCAACCAGCGTTCGTTATTTTGATTGTCGGTTACTTTTAGCTTTAACCCTTCAAAGTCTGAACGTATGGTTCCCCAGTTTTTTAATTGATTGCCGCGTCCTTCAAAATTGATGCTATTGATTTTACCTTCTGCCAACTTAACCCTCGTCAGGTTAGCAATCAAAGGATTTAGGCTAGTGAACTCCATTGCCCCAATATGGCCTTTGTAAGTATGGTTTTTTGGGTCTTTTAAAGGGAGATTAGCTTCAAAAGTAAAGGGGGCATCTTGCATAAACACACCTTTAAAACTTGCTGTGATTACATCTCTCTTCTGGTTTTTAGTATAAAGGTTCGAAATAGTGGCGTCAAGTTCCGTCAACATTAGATGGCCTGGATGCGGCTCTTTATTACTGTATAGTTTATAATCGATACTGCTGTTTTTTAGATACAGGCTATCAATTTCTACAGGGATTGGAAGACTAAGGAAGGACTCCTGAAATAGCTTTTTGTAGAGCGTTTCATCCAACGGAATGCTTTTGTTTCTCACTAGGTTCATGTTCAGATTGACCAAATGTAAGGCCGTCCCTTTAATGGAAGAAAGGTCTTTCAATTCCTTAAAATTCGCAGATTTATAAGTGAGAGTATCTAAAGAGAGATTGAAGATGGTTTCTCGATATCTATTCTCTAAAGTCATTTTATAAGGGTTCCTTTTTGAGGTCACTTTAACGCCAAAACACTGGAGTAATTCGTTTTGGTAATCAAAGTTGATTCCTTCAATCAGGTATTTATAGTCTGAATCTTTTGGGCTCAGTAGAATCTCGTTCAGCGAAAAAGCCACCTGTTCCACTTTAGAGGTTTTGATGATGCTTTCTGTCGAGTTTAAATCAATTTCTAAGCCCTCCATTTTCACATTCACCCGCTCTCCTGCGTAGAGCGTATCTGCTGAATTTCGATGAAAAACGAAAGAGGCATGCCCATCGGTAAGGTCGAAGTTTGCCACTCGTATACTGTCGATGGCGCTCTTTTTAACATCTTTATTTTTAGAAATATCATCTTGTGTCGAGCTCACTTTTTCTGGAATAAAGAAGAGTAGTTCTGGCTTGTCAATGGCAACCTTGTTTACGTCAATCACGGAACGAAAAAAGAGATCGGAAATGTTGATGTTGACTACTTTAAATGAGTTGGTTTTGAAGAAAACAGCAGGGTAACGTATCATCATGAATTTGTTCGCGGTATCCGTCTCAAACTCCACTTTTTCAAACTCCACATTGAAGCCATTCCATGATAAGGAGGTGTAGCTGTTTTCAAACGATAGGGTATAAAAATCCCCAAATGTATCTTTGATTTCCTTTTTTAAACGATTGTTAATGAGGTCTTTCAGAAAGAAAGTAACGAAGATTGACATCAGAAAAACTGCGATGAATACAGTGAGCCCTGTAATCTTAAAAATTTTCAGCCAAGTTTTTGATGGTTTTTCCATAGCAGATACCCTTCTAAATTACACAAAGTGTTCCAGAATAGAATGGAGGTGAGCATTAGCATGTGGTTGACTTATCTTTTCCCCTACTTTTCCGCATCTGTTATTAAACGCACGATGCTTTTCATCCTGAGTGCTCCGAGGCTTCGGAGGAAGGAACTAATCGCTAGTCTTGTTTTAGATCCTTCGTGCCCTGCCTGCGGCAGGCAGGCTCAGGAAAAGAAAACGGGCAATTTGACTTTGCACTGATGATTTTGTTGAGGCGGTGACGCCAACTACTTAGTCATTCATCAAACTCAATACTTAAACACTAAAAAGAAACTGGCGCCTTGGTCTTTCTCTGATTTGACGGTTAGGTCGCCTTTATGCTTTTTCATGATTTGCTTAGAGAGGCTCAAACCAATTCCAGAACCCTGTTCTTTTGTGGAAAAGAAAGGGATGAAAATTTGATCAATCTTACTTTCGTCAATTCCCATTCCGTTGTCCGTAACTTCAATTACTTTTTCTGATTCCCGGAAATAAGCCCTTAAAGTGATTCGTGGGTTTTCGATACCTTTTAAGGCATGCTTAGCATTGGTGATCAGGTTGATCAATACCTGCTCTATTAGCTTTCTGTCAATGGAAAGTTCGAAGGCACTTTTGAGGTGAAGCTCCAATGTGATATTCTCTTTCTGAAGCTCTGGCTTCATGAGTTGCGCCATGTTTTCTAATAACTCAATGGCGTCTGTACGCTCTTTGTCCAAGTTTTTAACCCGGGTGAGTTTACGATAATCGTCCACAAAATGGAGAAGGCCTTCGCTTCGTCTTTGAATGGTTTCCAGTGAAAAACGGATGTCGGCCAAGTCTTCTTCAGAAATTTCATCAATAGACTTTTCAAGATTCTCACCTTTGTGAAGCATCATCTGCATGGTTTCCGTAAGCGAAGTAATAGGAGTGACCGAATTCATGATTTCGTGCGTAAGAATGCGGATAAGCTTATGCCACGCCTCAATCTCCTTCTGTTCAATCTCTGATTTAATGTTCTGGAAAGTGATGATCGAGTATCTAAAATTTAAGATTTTCAGTCGGGTAACATGGGCCGAAATCTGAAGTTTATCGCCTTTTACATTCAGTTCAACGAGCTTTCTTTCGTTGTCGTCCATTTCAGAAAACTCTTTAGAAAATTGGGGAGAAAGCTGCTGCAGTTGCTTCCAGTAATTAGGTACACCGACCCCTAAAAGAGTTTGGGCGGTTTTATTCATCAGTTCTATTTGATGCTCCTCCTTTATCGCAATGATCCCCACGTTTACATTGTCTACAATCACTTTTAGAAACCTGAACTGGGCTTCTTTTTCTACAGAGACCTTTTTAAAGGCCTCTATAATTTCCACAAAAGCATCTTGTAATTCCTGAAAGGATTTGCCGTGTTTCTTGCCTTTAAATGAAATCGAAAAGTCAGAATAGCGAATGGCCAAGAGGAGTTTTGCCAGTTCTCTGTTGGTGAAGGTGATAAAACGTATCAACTCAGCCACCTGAATAATAACGATGGACAGCAGTATGATTTGATTGAAGAACAACTCAGTTTTGGCGAAAATAAAAGCCAAGCCCGTTAGCGTAAGCATCAATAACGTTATCCGAATTATTACAAGAAGGCTGAATCGCTTTGAAACCATTGGTTGTTAGTTATGAGTGTATTGGTTATGTGTTAAGAGGTTACTGTTCATGGGTTCTTTTATTTGGAGCATATTTCTTCTAGACCGATCCATTCGTGGGAGATGTTCTTCATTAATAATGCGTTGTCAAACTTCACAGACCCTTTTGGGAATACTTGTTCGTTGTCGAAAAAACTAGATTCAACCTTTAAAACCTCGAGAGGTGTTACTTTCCAGTTTGAGGTTTTTAATTCTAATCCGTCAAATGTCTTTTTGTTATTAGGTGAATAGCCAACAGCGCCTTGTTCAAAAAATGATGAGGCCTCATTGATGTTTTGGAATATACTGTTGTAGCTCCATTTTTCGGTCTCTTTAGCCAAAATTGAAAGCTTTGTTTGATCATTACTTTCAAACGATACTTCATAATTACCGCTTAATTCACTCACCTTAAAATCGGCCAAATGATGTTCTCCTGGAAAGAGAGTGCCTCCTGCGAAAGCGTTGAGTCTAGATGAAGTATCTCTTCGAGGAATGTAGACACCTTCTTTAGTGATTCCTTTTGACTCCCATTCAACTGCAATTCGGTGGGCTCCGTTTTCAGAGGAAATGCCTATGCTTTTTGGGAGGCCTTTTGGTCTAATTTCCTTTAATCGGATCAAGCAGATACCAGCTACTCCTTTACCTTTCACTAATTTGGGCTTGAAAGGGTGTGGCAAGAAAGATTCAAGTACATCCTTATCAATTTGATAGTTAATAAGAATTCTTCGATCAATTACTCCTTGAATTACGGGTATTTTCATTCCTGATTTCTATTTTCTGATAACTGATAACTGATAACTGATAACTGATAACTTCTGCCCAATAACTAATCCCTCATAACCCTTAACTAATCTACAGTCCATACTTCTGAAGTCTTCTATATAATGCCAGCCGATCAATGCCCAGATCTTTCGCGGCACGGGTTACGTTTCCGTTATTCTTGTCCAGTGCCTTCAAAATGAGGCGCTTTTCCATTTCTGAAAGGTCTAGAATATCTTCCTCCAAACGTTTGTTACCGCGGTTGGGTTGAAGCACAAAATCGTCTGCGGTAAGCTTATGGTCATCGGCCAAAATGATGGCGCGTTCGATGGCGTGTTGCAGTTCGCGAATATTCCCAGGCCAATGATACTTCTTCAGTTTGGCAATGGTATTTTGATCAATTCGCATTTTCGGTTTCTGATATTTCTTACCGTAGAGCTGCATAAAATGCTGCACGAGTAAATCGATATCCTCAGTTCTTTCGGCTAGTGCGGGCATTCTCAGTTCCACGGTATTGATTCTGTAGAGCAAATCTTGGCGGAAAGTGCCTTCCTTCACCATTTCGTATAAAGGCATATTGGTGGCGCAGATCAAACGAATATCAACTGAGATTTCTTTTCCTGAACCCACGCGACTTACTTTTCTTTGTTGTAAAACGGTGAGGAGCTTGGCTTGTAGAGGAAGAGAGAGGTTGCCAATTTCATCTAAAAAAAGTGTACCACCAGAAGCCAGCTCAAACCGACCGGGTTTATCTTCCTTGGCATCGGTAAAGGCACCACGCACATGGCCAAAGAGTTCGCTTTCAAAGAGGTTCTCGCTGATAGAGCCTAAATCAACATTGATAAAAACCTTGTCCTTTCGCTCCGATTGGCGATGTAA
>CAXBPM010000100.1:0-9315 GCA_963977345.1 uncultured Roseivirga sp. | reverse complement strand
TCATGGCATTACTGTTTTTTGAGAAAACAGGCCCTGAATTCATGACTTCCATTTCACCAGATTATCAACTTCTTTTGAGTGTCGGTGTAACCACCTTCGCTTGGGTAGCTGTTACTCTACTGACCAAGCCTACAGATTATAATAAACTAGCTACCTTCTTTAATTCGGTAAAACCATATGGTACGGGTTGGAATGGCTTCAAGAAAATTGCTCAAAAAGAAGGCATTCATTTAGAAGCTAAAGTTGGTCGCTTCAGTGTTGACCTACTCGCAATGTTCCTCGGAATTATCATTGTTTACAGTGCGCTATTTGGCGTAGGCATGCTGCTCTACGGTAACATTTCAACTGCAGTAATTCTACTCTCCGTTACATTGGTAAGTACATTGCTTCTACTGCGAACTTGGAAGAAATTGACCTTCTAAACCTAAAGAACAGGCTGCCCATTTTGGGCAGCCTGTTCTTTTATTGGTCACTCGGCAAAGCCAAGCGATTGTTTTGAGATTGCTTGGGTTACTACAATGCTAGCTTATGAGTAAACATTATAAAGCTAAGTCATGCTGTAAGCATCCTTTTCAGTAATCTAAATAAGGTTTTGTCTTGTGAAACGTGAAAAGACCTCTACGAGGTGACTGTCATAGTGGGCTGGTTTTTTTACCTCAAAGTCCTCGAAGTTTCGCTAAGTCTATATCGAAGAGCAATCGCTCGGTTGCACCGAGTGATGGTTAGAGATTTGGCTTCAAGCCAACAAGCCACAAGTCACTCGGCAAAGCCAAGCGACTGTGAGATGTTAGGGGACCATTAATAACTATCGTCTAATGCGAAAATAGGCTTACGATTAATCCATCTACCGCGAGTAAAGTCAGGGAATTGAACGGGTTCGCCACCTTGTAGAATAGACTGCTCAGAAAGCGCAGTAACTGCCATCCAAGCGGCACCGTCATAAACGTCAATCGGCATTGGTGCATCTCTTTTTAAAGCTTCAATAAAGGCATGGAATACAAAGAAGTCCATACCGCCATGGCCGGCACCAGAAGCTTTTTCACCATACTTTTTCCAAAGTGGATGATCGTATTTTTCCATCATCTCTTTGTCAGACTGCCACTGATGTGCTCTGCCTTGCCCTTCTACATAAAGTGATTTATTGATGTCCATCCAAAGCCCTTTGGTACCCTGAAAACGGAAGCCTAAAGAATAGGGTCTTGGAAGGTTGGTATCGTGAGTAAGGTTGATGGTTTCACCATTTATCGTTCTGATCATAGTGGTGACCACATCGCCCAATTTGAAATCTACTTTAGCATTCGGGTGATCTTTTCCTCCTTTTGGATGGTTCACAACGTAATCGTGCAAACCTCTACTTTTCGAACTCATCGAAGTAAGGTAAGCCATTCGGTTACCTCTGTTCAGGTTAATGGCAGTAGCTACAGGGCCTAAACCATGCGTTGGATAAAGCTCCGCGTTTCTATGTACCGAATGTGTTGTTCTCCATTTTGATTCGCTGTATCCGTTTTCACCAAACTCAACGCCTTGTCCGTAGGCCGATTTACCATCGTTCAATTTTACCGCCCTAAGGTCATGCTGATAGCCACCTTCAAGGTGAACCATTTCACCAAAGAGGTCATCGCGCACCATGTTTAAAACCGCCATTACATCTCTTCTGTAACACACGTTTTCCATAAACATCAAAGGCACGCCCGTTTCTTCTTGTGCGTTCACCAAATCCCAGCACTCTTCAATATCGGTAGCGCCAGAAACCTCAAGGGCTACAGCCTTTCCAGCCTTCATGGCTGCAACAGCCATTGGTACGTGCCAAACCCAGGGGGTAGCAATGTACACCGCGTCTAGGTTGTCCATTTCAAGCATCTTGTGATAAGCCTCGCCATCACCGTCAAAACGTACAGGCTTCTTGCCTCCGCTTTTCGCAATCATGTCTTCGGCTTTTTGCAAAACCGCATTGTCCACGTCACAAATAGCGACTACTTCAACATCGTCTCTTAATAAGGCCACGGTCAATTGGCTTCTGCCCCTTTCGCCAGTGCCAATAAAGCCCATTCTGATTTTGGACTTCTTTTGATCTGAAAAAAGCATTGTAGGGGATATGAAAGGCAATGCTGCTCCAACAGTTGCCGTATTTCTAATAAAGTTTCTTCTGGAAAGTGGAGGTGTCATAGTTCTAAAGATTTGATCTTCAAATTAAGGTATTTTTTCGAATGATGTAGTTAGTTTGTTTAACTCGTTCTTTTTCAATGTTTTAATTCAATCCGTGTGTTAAGCTTATATTAATAAAGTTCCTAGGTCTTGTTTGAGTCATTATTTTACTACCTTATATCAACCTTTCTACTTAATTATTGACCAATCCGATATGGCAAGAGCTAAGACGCTGAGTGAGAAGAAAATTTTCGTACTTGATACTTCCGTAATACTTTTTGAACACATCTCCATCATGAATTTCGAGGAACACGATATTGGGATTCCCATTACCGTGTTGGAAGAATTGGACCAGTTCAAAAAAGGAAATGACACCAAGAATTTTGAGGCCCGTGAGTTCACCCGTTTACTCGATAAGCTGGCGCAGGATAAATCTTTACAAGACTGGATTCCCCTCAACGGGAAAACCCGTGGAAGCCTGAAGGTAATCATGGAAGCGGGTTCAGGAAAAGGAGAACTGGATGCCAACGAGGTTTTTGGAGAAACTAAAAATGATCACCGGATTCTGAATGCCGCCCTGCGCATGCGCGATGAAAACAAAGGCCGAAAAGTCATTTTGGTCAGCAAGGATATTAACCTTAGGCTCAAGGCAAAGTCGATGGGCTTGGCAGCCGAAGATTACGAAACTGGAAAGATTAAAAACGTCCAGTCGCTGAGGAAAGGAATGATTGAAATCGAAAAGGTAGATTCTGATTTGGTGAATCACCTTTACGAAGACGGTACGATTAGCCCTAAGGAAGTGCTGAAAAGAAAGAAGGCACATCCCAATCAATACTTCATTCTGAAAAGTGATAAAAACTCGGTGCTTGCCCGTTATAATTCGCAAGAGGATTGTATTCATAAGGTAGATAAGCGACCTGTATCTGGCATTAAACCACGCAATGCAGAACAGACTTTTGCCATTGATGCCATCATGAATCCCGATGTTAAACTGGTGACCATTCAGGGGGTAGCAGGAACAGGAAAGACCTTGCTGACTTTGGCGGGTGCTTTAGAACAACGCAGAGAATACAAGCAGATTTATTTGGCCAGACCGATTGTACCTTTAAGCAATAAAGACATTGGTTATTTGCCAGGCGATATCAAATCGAAGTTGAACCCTTATATGGAGCCGCTTTGGGACAACCTGAAATTCATTCAAAATCAATACAAGGAATCGGATAAAGAATATAAGGCGATTACCGATATGGTGGCCAAAGAAAAGCTGATGATTACGCCTTTGGCTTATATCCGTGGCAGAAGTTTATCGAACATTTTCTTTATTGTGGACGAAGCCCAAAACCTAACGCCACACGAAATTAAAACGATTATTACCCGAGCAGGCGAAAACACCAAAATCGTATTTACGGGCGATATCTATCAAATCGATACGCCTTACCTTGACTCGCAATCGAATGGACTTTCTTACTTGATCGATAGAGTAAAAGATCATCCGCTGTATGCGCATATTACCCTTGAAAAAGGCGAGAGGTCTGAGTTGGCTAATTTGGCAAATGAGATGTTGTAATTGATAACCTTGTTGTAGGGATTCATCACTATTTCATTTCCATGCTCTATATTTGCTGCTAGTTGTAAAAAAAATAAATGTTTGTTAGCCAACTAAAATATTTTCAAAAAATTACTTTATCAAGATTTATCGAATCACAAATACAAGAGTGTGCATTTAGGCACTTAGGGGTTCCCGATATGGGTAAGTTGCGTGATAGATTCGAAGGTCAAAAATACTACAACTCTTTAAGAAGCAAGATATTATCTGAATTTGCTTTTGAAAAACTGTTAGGACTCGGTGATTTTGATTGGGAGAAAAGGAAAGAAAGAAGTTCTCAGGAATCAACTTATATATTCAATAATAAAAAAATCTCACTTATTACCTTTTCCAAGGGTAACTTACCTTTGTTCAGACCAGAGTATTTAGACAGCACTGTTTTCATATACACTCGCTCTGATCTGAACGTTTATATTAGTGGGCTCGCAACAAAAAAGGAGATTGTTAAACACTGCATAACACCTTTAAATCATAACCCTATGAATCGTGACTATATGGAATTGGCAGTATTTAAAAGTTTCCCAACTTTTAAGAGTAAATTGCAACTACTCTCTCTACTAGAAGAAATTGAGACAACAGATAAAATTTGATTACTTGAAACAAACTAAATTTAATTCGAAATCAACAATTGCTAAAGAGCCACAACTTCGACTCTACACTCCAAATTTATCAACACCAAAGGTGAAAAATGGTGTAGCACAAAAAATAGATGTTGTGTCTTTATTCTCAGGGTGTGGAGGTATGGATTTAGGCTTTTTTAAATCAGGGTTCAACATCAAGTGGGCAAATGATATTGAAGAAAGAGCATGTGAAACATATGCTAAGAATATTGGAGATCATATTATTCAAGGGGATATAACTGAAATTGATTATGAATCAATACCAAGCTCAGATCTAATATTAGGAGGGTTCCCCTGCCAAGATTTCTCCATGATTTGGAAAAGGGGGGGGATCGAAACTGAAAGAGGAAACCTTTATCGAAACTTTGTCGAAATTGTATCTTTGAAAAACCCATTAATGTTTATTGCTGAAAACGTAAAAGGGTTATTAACTGCAAATAAAAAGAAGGCTATTTCAACAATTATTGATGACTTTTCCAATACAGGGAAATATGGCTATAATACGACTCCTTATTTGATAAATTTTGCTGACTATGGCGCCCCTCAATTAAGACAGCGAGTTCTTATTATTGGTGTTAGAAAAGATATTGAACTAGACTTTGATATACCTTCTCCAACTCATTCACCAGAAAAATATATGTCTGCAAAAGAGGCTTTAAAAGATGTCGAACTAGTAAAGGACAACAATGAGCATCAAAAAATTCAGCCAAGCACAATTGAAAAATTAAAACTCATTAAACCAGGAGGTAACTTTACGGATATTCCAAAAGACTCCCCGCATTACGTTAAAGGCATGATCTCACACGTATATAGACGTTTACATCCAGACAAACCAAGCAGTACAATTATTGCTGCTGGCGGAGGTGGGACTTGGGGGTATCATTATGAAGAACCGAGACCCTTAACGAATCGAGAGAGAGCTAGGCTATTTGGATACCCTGATGATTTTGTTTTTGAAGGTACCATAAGTGAAGTGAGAAAGCAGATTGGTAATTCTGTTCCTCCGGCAGGCATATTGCCTTTTGCTAAACACATTAAGAAATATTTACAAGTTGTTAAATCAGGTGCATACTAATACCTCAAAATATGGAGGGAATTTCAAGGATGTCTTAGAAAAAGAATTTTCTTTGGCAAAGAATGTAGTAGTTGCTTCTGGCTACGCCTCTCTTGATGTTATTGAGGCTTTTCGGCAAAATTTCTTGAGTATTGCAGAACGTGGCGGAAGTTCGCAACTTTTGTTGGGAATGGCTTTTTACGAAGGTCTAAGTCAGAAAAAACTTGATGCTGTCACCTCATTAAATAATGAGTTAAGAGTCCTTAGCAAAACTTCTGGGGTTTATGTAACAAATGGACGTAGGTATCATGGGAAAGTGTACTATTTTGACAGAGATGATTCAGAACATGTTTATGTAGGGTCATCGAACTTCTCATCGAGCGGAACTAGCGGTAATATTGAGTGTACAATCCCAGTTTTAATAGAATCTCAAAGAAAGCAACTGATAGATTTCCTAACAGATTTATGCTCACCATTTTACTCTTTAACGATTGACAAAGTTGAGATAACGGTTCCAGGGAAGAAAAATATCATCCTAAATAAGGTTCAAAACCAATGGGACTCTATTAAAAGCTACGATCCAAGTTCAATTGACTTTTCAACACTTCCTAAATTTATTTTCCCTCTTGAGAGAGTGGCATCAATGTCTAAATCGAATTTGAATGTTTATTTTGGTAAAGGACGTCTAAATACTTCTACAGGTAAAATATTACCTAGACCATGGTATGAGATTGAGTTGATTGCAAGTAATGAATTAAATTCAAGTATGAATTATCCAAAAGGAAGGTTCACTGCATATACTGATGATGGCTTTATAATCCCTATGAAAACTCAAGGAGATAATTATAAAAATATCCGCTCTGTAGATAGTTTACAGATTTTTGGAATCTGGCTAAAAGGTAAACTAGAAAGAAAAGGAGTCTTGAAAAGGTATCAACCAGTAACTCTAGATACACTGAGAGAG
This sequence comes from uncultured Roseivirga sp., assembly GCA_963977345.1. Taxonomy (GTDB): domain Bacteria; phylum Bacteroidota; class Bacteroidia; order Cytophagales; family Cyclobacteriaceae; genus Roseivirga. The sequence continues at coordinate 2,926 of CAXBPM010000100.1, read as the reverse complement.
TATGGCAGCAGTGATCTAATTTTTTACAAAATTAAAGATGATGAGTATTTTTTAAAATTCTAATTCTCAGTATAATAATGATAGATTATCTAGTAGAAAAGAAAGATGAAAACTAACTCATGGAAAGCCATAAAGGATGAAGTTTATGGTAAAAAAGGAACGAAAAGAAGAGATAAGCTAGAGCGTAATTTCTTAAGGTTTAAAGATCAGTTGATACAACAGGAGAACCAATAGAAAGCTTGTGCCTCTTAAACAGGCAGAATCACATAAATGACAAGGGCGTAAATCGCATAGACTAGACCGAGGGCTTGGCTGATATTTTTTTCGCGCTTTGGGATACCCATTTTCTTCACAATACTCACGTTCATGCCGATTGCAAAAAGGATGAGCCCTAATGAAATACCCATTGTTACAGAATGATCTTCCGAAGTAATTTTATCCGTTCTCATTCCAGCTTCTAAAATAGCGGAAGCTAAAAAAAAGGCCACAGAAGTACGTTGAATATGGTGGTGTTTCATGGAATCCAGAAGTCAAATATGATGTCGTTCATGCACTTAAAATGTCCTTTTGGACATTTGTCGAAACCAATTTTGGAACAAGGTCTGCAATCGAGTTTCTTGTTCTCTAAAATGGTGAATTTTGTTTGGTAAGGATACATTCCAAATTCAGGAATGGTATTTCCCCAAATTGAAAAGATGTTCTTTTTAAAGGCCGAAGCAATGTGCATTAAACCAGTATCATGGGTGAACACATGGCTGGCGCCTTTTAGGATTGAAGCCGATTGATTGAGGTTGAATTTTCCACAAGCATTATAAATAATGGCCTTCTTGCCCAATTCCTCCAAAGGCGAAATCATATCCGCCTTATCATGTTTTCGGTTGAAGAAGTCTTCGAGTCTTTCCCCATTTTCCACGTCTTCTTTTCCACCTAAAACCACGATCGGTTTGTTGATTTTATCACAAAGCTCAATCATGCGATCGATGGGTAGTTTCTTAGTATTGAGCTGGCCACCAATGGCAAATGCAACGTATCCGTTACGGTGGGTTTCCGGAAGCCAGTCCTTTTCTACTTCATCCTTTTCAGGAATAAAATAATCAAGGCCCAACATGTCTTTCTTGACACCCAAAGGTTTCACCGTTTCAAAATAGCGGTCTACAATGTGTATGTTTGGGAGTTTGTTCACCTTCAAATTAACGATCAGCCACTTTTCCCAATTCAGCTTATCGAATGCGTTACTCGGTTTGCCCAAACGGGTTTTTATAATGCGGGTGCGAAGGTTATTGTGGAGGTCTACGATGTGATCGAAGTTCTCTTTCTTGAGTTCAGCAATCAAAGGGTTTAGATCCTTTTCCAGCAAATGCACTTTATCAATGTAGGGGTTGGCCTCTAAAATTGAAGCAAAACTCGCCTTTGTACAGAAGTGAATCTCGGCATCTTCCAATTGAGTTTTTAGTGCGCGCACAATGGGGGTGGTGAGCACAATATCGCCAATGGACGAAAACCGCAATACGAGAATTTTTTGCTTAGACATTCGTTGCGATTTTTTGTTTACGCTCCGCAAAGTATTTCCCGATTTCTTCAGCGTTCAAGGCGTTAAATGTCATATCGGCTGTAAGCCCACCTTTGCGGCCGGCCAGCAAACCATAAACCATATGTTGATAGCCGTCCATTTCATGCGCATCGGGATTAATGGCCAACTTTACGCCTTGTTCCAAAGCATAATGAACCCAGCGCCAGTCCAAATCCAGTCGCCAAGGATTGGCGTTGATTTCAATCACCACATTATGTTTTGCACAATGGTCAATGACCATTTTATGGTCAATCGGGTACCCCTCTCTTCTGAGTAATAAGCGCCCTGTCGGGTGACCCAGAATGGTGGTATATGGGTTTTCAATGGCCGTTAAAAGTCTTTGAGTGGCCTTTTCAATGTTCATGCTCAACACCGAATGCACGGAAGCCACAATGAAATCAAAGCTGGCTAAAACATCATCGGTATAATCGAGTTGGCCATCGTAAAGAATATCAGACTCTATGCCTTTGAAAATTTTAAAGGGCGCTAATTTTTCGTTGAGCCGGTCAATTTCCTCATGCTGTTGAATTACGCGATCTTCCTTAAGCCCGTTGGCATAAAAAGCAGATTTACTGTGGTCGCAAATACCGAGGTATTCGTAACCCAAATCCTTACAATGCTGCGCCATTTGTTCAAGGCTGTGCTTTCCGTCACTGTAAGTAGAGTGGTTGTGCAGAATACCTTTCAGGTCATTCATCTCTACCAACTCAGGCAGTTTTCCGCTTTTAGCCGCTTCAATTTCGAAAGTACCCTCACGCATTTCAGGGACAATTTCGCCCAAACCTGCCGCAGCATAAATTTCTTTTTCCGAAGCGAAGTTTTGCTGTCTTACAATGTCCTTTAAAGTCAGTTTGTCTTTCACCTCTAAACTGAGATGTAGATTACTTCCAGTTCTTAAAAACTGCTCTTTTACAAAGTCTTCCTTTTCACAGAAAGAAAGTTGAATCGGAATTCTCAGTTCTTTATAATTTCCTCGCCAAGTAATTGGCCCCGATTCTTCGATCACTTGTTCAAAGTTTTCCGCTTCGTCCAAGGCTTCTTCAATGGTTTCGATGTCATCGGTGGCCACAATCAGGTCGATTACTTCGATCACCTCCATTTTTCTTCGCAGGGCGCCCGTAACTTCAATTTTAATCTCGGGGGCAATTTCTAGAATTTCTGAAATTACAATCTCCGCCAGCTTTTCGGCTTCTGCAAAATGGAGTTTATGGGCGTTGGCCTCTTTAAATTCTAGAGCATTTATAATGGTCTGCTGTGTTTTTTCGCCAAAGCCTTTCAGCTTGGCCACTAAACCAGAATTAGCGGCTTCTTTCAGTTCATGGCCACTTTCAATGCCCAATTCCTTCCAAAGCACTT
>CAXBPM010000099.1:0-9382 GCA_963977345.1 uncultured Roseivirga sp. | reverse complement strand
CATTGGGTCGCTTCATTATCTAAAAGAAGAGTATGATTTATCGATTGCTAAAAGTTATGAGTCGTCAAAACTAAATAGAGGGCTAAAGAATTTTAGAGTGGTGGGACTCGATTATAGAAGAATGGCAATGGCTTTCCACAAACTTGAAAGTTTTGATAGCGCAAAAACATATGCAAATCTAGCATATGAAATAGCCGATTCTTTGAATTACTTGGATGATGCTAGGTCGGTTCTAACTCTTTTATCTGAAATAGCAAGAAATGAAGGGGAGTTTGACATTGCTGCCGGTTATAGAGATGATTCAGACTCACTGGCGAGAGTTATTTTTGTAGAAGGTAAAAATGATGAAATTTTAGAGCTAAAAGAAAAGTATAATACCGCTGCCCTTGAGTTGGAAAATGAACGTCAAAAAAACATGACTCTCCAGCAAAGGAGGTATAAAACGATTACCCTAATTGTCTCTATTACTTTTATTGTGGCGGCATTGATTATGATCTATGTTGTTGACCAGCGCAGAAAAAACATCAAGACGCTAGCGGCTAAGAATGATGAACTCAATAAGCAGCAAATTGATGAACTGTTGCAGAAACAAGAAATAGCTTCTTTGCAAGGGGTTTTAGAAGGGCAAGAAACAGAAAGACGGAGGGTAGCCATAGATTTACATGATAGACTTGGAGGGATTCTTTCGATGGTAAAACTACACTTTAGTGTGGTTACCGAAAGCTTGAGTAAGGATGATCAAACTCATACTAAATTTATGAAGGCGTCTGATTTACTGGATCAGGCGACTGGTGAAGTGAGAAGTATTTCGCATAATTTGATGTCGGGAGTGCTAACAAAGTTTGGGTTGGTACCCGCTTTGGAAGACCTGAGAGACAAAATTTCGCAAACGGGTAAACTCAAGGTAAGTCTCTATTCTAATGAGCTCAATAGTGTTTTGACTGCTGAACAAGAATTGCAATTGTATCGCATTGTTCAAGAGTTGATTAGCAATATCTTAAAGCATTCACAAGCCAAAGAGGCTAATATTCAACTTACAAAAGGGGAAGACAGTGTAAACCTCATTGTGGAAGATGATGGAGTAGGTTTTGACTTGAAGGAAGTGAATAAGAAAGCTGGAATAGGCTTGATTAATTTAAAGGCAAGAGTAGGTAAGCTCAATGGTAACTTCCATATCGATTCAGGTAGAGGTGCTGGCACAACAATTTCAATTGATATACCAATAAATCATGATTAGAGTTCTTTTAGTTGACGATCACCAAGTGGTAATTGATGGCATATCTTCAATCCTTGAAGATGATGCCTCTATAAAAGTCGTTGACAGTGCCTTGAATGGAGCGGATGCGCTTCGTAAGCTTGAGTTCAGTGCTGTTGACGTGCTATTACTCGATATCAATATGCCTGAGATGGACGGGATTGAGGTGGTAAGGCAGCTGCAAAAGAAAGGTATTAAAGTAAACGTGCTCATTTTAACCATGCACAACAACGCTCAGTTCACTAAGCAATTAATAGAACTTGGAGTTCAAGGTTGTATTCTGAAAAATTCAGGGAAGAAGGAATTGATCTTCGCCATTAATGAAGTGTCACAAGGCCGAAGGATTTATGGAGATGATGTAACTGAGTCGCTTTTTGACAGTTTAGAAAAAACTCAGAATGCCGTTGATCAAGTACAATTGACAAAAAGAGAGGTGGAGATCATCAAGCTGATTGCTTCTGAGCTGAACACCAACGAAATAGCGGAGAAGCTATTTATAAGCTCTCATACGGTGGATACACACAGAAAGAATATCCTAAGCAAGTTGGGAGTGAAAAACTTGGCTGGGTTGGTTAGGTTTGCTTATGAAAACCAATTGGTTTAGCCTTCTTTTCTTTCAAAGAAGTCCTTTTTCATGTAAAGCTGAAACTCTAAAGGACTGCTTTCTTTGAATTCGTCTTCTGTCAAATCATCATAAATTTCTTCATCAAAATTCATGTCTGTTTTTTCCACTTTTCCATCAGGATGAATGATTAATTCAGTTCCAGAAAAATCGATTGGGTTGACGGAAACAAGCACTTGATAATCCTCAAAAACGCGTTTGAAGTATTTGAAAACGATTGCATCTTTTTTCATACAGAATTCTGATTTGTATTAATGGATTAAGATTTCCATTTTTTGGTCGAGACAAAGGTAAATAAGCGAAAGCAAATATATCCGGCAATCAGGCCAATTAATGCGCCTGTTATTACATCACCAGGAAAATGAACGCCCAGATAAACGCGGCTATAAGCAATTAAGGCAGCCCAAGGCAGTAATAACCAAATGTATTTCAGTTTGTCCTTTAAACAGAACCAGCAGAAAAAAGCCAACGCAAACATATTTGAAGCATGGGATGAAGCAAAGCCATACCGTCCGCCACAGCCATCGGGAGTATGAACCCAGCCCATTATTTCAGGATCATGGCAAGGCCGAAGGCGGGCTACCCAAGGCTTTAAAAAGCCCGATGCCATTTGATCGCTAATCAATATGAGTAAGCCCAGTGATAGAGCCATCCATCCATAGTTTTTTTTGTATTTGAACAACCAATAGAGCAGGAATATATAAAGAGGAATCCAAACGAATTTGTTACTGGCCCAAGTCATTATAAAATCACTAAAGCCATTGTGCGCCCCATTAATGATGCGGAACAGTTCCTTATCCCATTTTTCTAATTGATCGATCATTTAAGGTTTTAGCCAGTTGATTCCTTTTTTTAGAGCCTCTTGTGTTTTGGCTTCTCTACTTCCCTTCAGGGGCTGAAAGTCATATTCCCAACCCGCTTGTGCTGGTAAGCTCATTAAAATTGACTCAATACGTCCATCGGTTTCTAAACCAAAACGCGTGCCTCTGTCATGGACTAGGTTGAATTCAACATAACGCCCGCGTCTCAGCATCTGCCATTCCTTCTCTCTTTCCCCGTAAGGGAGTTTAGAGTTCTTGCGCATTAAGTAGATGTAGATAGGGGCGAAGGCTAATCCAACATCTTTGACAAACTCTAGACGGTCAGATTTGCTGAAGGTTTTGTCTTCTCCTAAATGATCGAAGAAAATGCCTCCAATTCCTCGGGTTTCCTTTCTATGTTTTACGTAGAAGTAATCATCCGCCCAAGGTTTAAACTCTTTGTAGTAAGTAGAATGGTGCTTGTCGCACACTGCTTTAAGTTTTTCATGGAAAAACTGAGCATCAGATTCATCTATATAGTGAGGTGTTAAATCAATTCCCCCGCCAAACCAATAGTTTCCATCCGACATTTCGAAATAGCGAATGTTCATATGGATAATAGGGACCATTGGGTTTTCAGGGTGAAGAACAATAGAAACGCCAGTAGCAAAGAAATCTCCTTCTGTCAACCCAAACGAACTCAATATTTTTTCAGGAGTTTTACCGTGCACTGCGGAAAAATTGACTCCACCTTTTTCTATAATGGTACCATGACGCATTACGCGACTAATACCGCCACCACCGCCAGGTCGTTCCCATTTATCTTCAATAAAGCTGCCTGAGCCGTCACCTTTGGTGATTTCCTTGCAGATATGATCTTGAATATTTCTAAAAATTCGAGTAATCGAATCTCTGTCTGTCATTGCCATACTGCAAAAGTAAAACAAACCGTTGAAAGGCAATTCCGTATCCCAAATAGATTGCCTAACGATCGGTAGGTTTTTTAGCACATCGTTCAGAAATATTGGCTATTTTTGATTTTGACATAACCACAAATATGGGAGTTATCAAGACGAAGAAGATTTCAAAAGACGAGAATAAAGAAATATCCATATCAAAAGCATTGTTCGAAAAGGCTTATCGCCTGATGCATACCGCCATGAACATGGCGCTGACCTACGAAGAGAACAAAGCGATTTGCAGTAAATACGTTCATAGCACATCGAGAGGGCATGAAGCCATCCAGTTGGCAGCAGCTTTTTCTTTAGAGGCATATGATTTTGCAGCGCCTTACTATAGAGATGAATCGATTCTGTTGGGAATAGGCATACAGCCGTACGAGCTCATGCTTCAGCTTATGGCGAAAAAAGATGATCCCTTTTCTGGAGGAAGGACTTATTATGGGCATCCCTCTTTGAAAAGAGAGGGTTTCCCAACCATACCTCATCAGAGTTCGGCTACGGGGATGCAGGCCATACCAGCCACAGGAATGGCACATGGTATTCATTATTTGGAGAGCCAGAATTTACTAAAAGGAGATAACAAGCCAGTCGTGCTTTGCTCGCTTGGTGACGGATCTGTCACAGAGGGTGAGGTTTCGGAGGCTTTTCAAATGGCGGTTCTCCATAAGCTACCCATTGTTTATTTGATTCAAGATAACGATTGGGGTATTTCTGCCACGGGTGCTGAAATGAGAGCGATGGATGCTTATGATTTCGTTTCTGGCTTTACTGGAATGGAACGTATGCGTGTAGATGGGAGCGATTTTGTTGATTCTTACGAGGGTTTGCAGAAAGCATTTAACTACGTGAGAGAAAATAGAGCCCCCATTCTTGTTCATGCTAAAGTGCCTTTACTTGGCCACCACACTTCTGGGGTAAGAAAAGAATGGTACAGAGGAGATTTTGATGAGCATTTGAAGAATGACCCAATTCCGAGGTTAAGAAAAGAACTGAAAAAGCGTGGCTGGAAGGATGCTCAACTCGTGAAAATAGAAGATGAAGCTTTGGCCTTCGTTCAAGCGGAGTACGCTAGAGCAATTAATGCCGATGATCCGGACATTACTACGTTTATGGATCATGAGTTTGCACCAACGCCAATCACAACTGAAAAAGGACATAGAAAACCGAGAGGAGCAGAGAAGGTAGTAATGGTGGATGCTGCCCTTCATGCGGTTGACGATATTTTAAAAAACCACCCGGAGTCGCTTTTTTATGGGCAAGACGTAGGAGGTGCGTTGGGTGGAGTATTTAGAGAGGCAGCAACATTAGCACAGAAATACGGAGATAACCGAATTTTTAATACCCCGATTCAGGAGGCTTACATTGTAGGGTCCACGGCTGGTATGTCGGCCATTGGGGCAAAGGCGATAGTAGAAATTCAGTTTGCTGATTACATTTGGCCAGGGATCAATCAATTGGTCGAAGAACTTTCAAAAAGCTGCTATTTATCTCAAGGGCAGTTTCCTATTCAATCCCTGATTAGAGTGCCGATTGGTGCTTATGGTGGGGGTGGTCCTTATCACTCAGGAAGTATAGAGTCTACTTTGCTGAATATTAGAGGAATTAAGGTGGTGTATCCATCCAATGCGGCCGATATGAAAGGTCTTATGAAGGCCGCTTTCTATGACCCTAATCCAGTCGTGATGCTGGAGCATAAAGGACTGTATTGGTCTAAAGTACCAGGAACAGAGGGTGCAAAAACATTTGAACCAGATAGTGATTATATCATTCCATTGGGTAAATCTAGAATTGACCAAGAGGCCAGTGAGGAGGCCATTGCCAATGGTGAAAGCTGTGTGGTAATCACTTATGGAATGGGCGTTTATTGGACAAGAGCTGCCTCTAAGGCATTCAAAGGACAGGTAGAAATACTTGACTTAAGAACATTGAACCCTTTGGATTGGGAAGGTGTAATTTCTGCGGTGAAAAGGCATAATAAAGCTTTGGTGCTAACGGAAGAGCCTCTGATGAATTCCTTTGCTGAATCTTTAGCAGGTCGTATTTCAAAAGAGTGTTTCCAGATTTTGGATGCTCCAGTAATGACTTACGGAGCGGCTAATTTACCTGCGATTCCATTGAATGTAGAATTAGAAAAGCAAATGCTCCCTACAGCAGAAAAGGTGGAGGGAGTGCTGTCGGAATTGTTGAATTACTAACTGTAGGCACAATAATAGAGAACTGAGCGGCTAATGATAAATTGGCCGCTTTTTTTATGCGATGATTTTAGAATGCATAACCAACTGCGATATTCCAAACAGTTTGATTTTTGCCTTGGAATGGCGTCCTCCATCGTTCACCATCCGGAAAGCGAGGGTCTCTAATTTTGTGTCCAACATCAAACCTGAAAACGAGAAACGAGAAATCAAAACGAAGCCCCATTCCGGCACCCACGGCTATTTCTTTATAGAAACGATTGAATTTAAAATCGGCTCCTGATGATAAAGTGATTGGATCATCCAGATCAATAGGAGGGGCTGTATCGTTGAATTTCCATACATTTCCTGCGTCCACAAAAAAGGCCCAATCGATAAAGCCAGCAATATTGGCCCTGTATTCTCCATTGAGCTCTAAAAGAATCTCTCCGGGCTGCTCAAACCTATAACTGTCTTTTGAACGGTCTGCAACTAAGTTGCCTTCTGAGTCTTTAACATTGTCTCCATTCTCGTCCAGTAAGTAAGGAAAGGCAGAGCCGGGGCCAAGTCTTCTAGGTGTCCATGCTCTGTTACTGTTACTTCCGCCAGAGAAGAAGTACTTTTCATAAGGTAAATCTCGACCGTTATAAGGGTCGGCAACGCCAATATTTCCCCTGAAAACTAAAGCCCGTTCTCTACTCAATGGGTAGTATCTTCGATAGTCTACTTGAAATTTGAGGAATTGATAGTTCTCTAAGTTATTGTTAGTCAAAAGCCCTTTGCCCGTAATGTTTAGTATACTCCCCCCTGCTTCAACGAAATATCTAAAAAAGGATGATGGCTTGTCTGAGTTTGAGTAGTTGTTGTTGAGCGATGCGTTGAAAGATGTACTGGAGACAAAAGATGGATCGAAAGCCAGCCCTAATGTATTTCCTTGATTAGCCAGTTGTGTCAACTGGCGTTTAAAAGCGGAGTCCAATTCAGGAGTGTAGATTAGGTTTATATCCGATAGGGTTAAAGTGTAGTTCTTGTTGCCTTTTAGGTTTTGCCAGTTGTAAGCCAAATTGCCATTGATGTTTTCTCGCTTGTATTGAGTCCTGTCGGTATAAGAGTACCCTAAGGATACTGTGGTTCTAGGGTTGAAAGTTCCTAGGTTTAATTCTCGAGAAGGGAAAGGGGTAATGAACCTCGGAAAACTGAGTGATAGGTTTCCTCCATACTGAAGGTTCGAGTTTGATGACTCCGTTGCGTTCGATTTAGCAATCCCTTCAATTCCAACAAAGGCATTGAGTTCCAGTATCTCTAAGCCTCCAAAAATATTTCTATCCTTTAGCGAAAGGTTATAGAAAGGCCCTGGCCAACTTGAGTCGGTATTATTATTTACGTTTAGCCCAAGCTCTTGCGTGATTTGATATTTTTTTAGCGGAGCGGTATAGAAGTTTGTCACCATTTTACCCGGAACCAAAGTAGTGTCAAAGTTTATATTGACATAACGAAACATGTCTATGGCCAATAGTTGGCGCTGCGTATTGATCACATTGGTGTAGTTGTAAAGATCACCTTTTCTAAAGATCAGGCGGGTGTCGATTACTTTTGGTGAATAATAATTCAAGCCAGAGATATAGGTCACATTCTGAAATCCAGTGGTATCAGTAGGTATGTCGCTACCATTACTATTGAAAACGATAGAATCCATCTGATATATTTGATGCGTTGGTTTATCTGAGGGCTTGTTAATTACTGTGGAAACCCACAAATCAAGCTGATTTGGCTTGAAAAACACATCAAACTCTATAAAGCCTTTGGTAAAATCAAAATAGCCATTGTCTTTCATCAGAGACTCAATTCGTTGTCGCTCCTGATCAATTTTGTCTTTGCTGTAGGCTTCTCCAATTTTTAGGAATGATTTTGCTTTGGAGGCATTGACTAAGTTACTGAGGGTTGAATCACCAGTTCTAAGCGTAAGGCTATCTATGTAACTTCTTGGGCCTTCAAGTACAATGAATTTTTGACGAATTTTTCTTCGTTTTTCTTCCGTTTCAATTTCAATTTCAGCCTTCAAAAAACCATTGAAATTCAGGTAGGTAAGCATTCTTTCTTTTGAATTTGCTATGGCTAAACTGTCGTATACTGCCAAGGGAGTTCCTGTGCGCATAAGGAAATTTCCATTTCGCAGTTTGTTCTGAAAGCGGTCTAACTTTCTTTTTTTGTTTGTTTCAAGCCTCGATGTTGATTTGTCCTCTTCCTCTCGATCCGCAATCTTTTTGTCCATTTTCTCAATGTACGCGCGTCTGTCTTGGTTGATTTTGGCTGTGTCGTATTTGTTTTCGCCCGATTCATAAATCGAAGCACCAAGAGGGCCAATGAGCGGAATTCTTGTGTTGGGTGTGAGGGTTATTTGTTCAGAAAGCGCATCTTTGTTGGCTTTTTCAACGCCCACAATGCTTTGCTTGTACAGAAGTTTTTCGCCATCTTCAAGATGTCTGACGCCTGTACAGCCACTGATTAAGATGGTAAAAAAAAGGATTAAGAATATTAGATTTCCCGACTTCACAAATAGCTTACAATATGCTTACAAAACGATTGATAAAGTACTTTAAATCTCTTCAATTAAAAAAATATAGACATCAAGAACGTAAGTTTATTGTTGAAGGTGCAAAAGGCGTTTCTGAGGTATTGGCGTCTGATTTTGTTGTCGATTTTCTTTTAACGACCCAGGCGTATGCTGAATTGTTGCCCACCGATCAATTATCGAAGGTGGGAGAGGTGATTGAAGTAACGGAAAACGAGCTGAAAACTGTCGGTACTTTTCAAACCAACAGCGCAGCCTTGGCCATTGTTTCGATGGGAGAAGATTCGGGTTTAATCCTTCCCGATGATAGGTTGGTTTTGGCGCTTGACGATGTTCGTGATCCTGGGAATTTGGGGACGATAATTAGAATTGCAGATTGGTATGGAATCGATACCATCATATGCTCTTTAGAATCGGCCGATTTTTACAACCCGAAAGTGATTAACTCCAGTATGGGGTCTTTTGCAAGGGTTAAGGTTCATTATAAGGATTTGAAAGAGGTATTTGCATCCACCCAATTACCTGTTTATGGTGCCTTGCTTTCAGGAGAAAATATTTATGAGTCGGAATTGACCAAGAACGGGATTCTACTAATGGGCAATGAATCACAAGGCATTAACCCAGATTTAGAACAGTATATTTCTCACTCACTGCATATTCCAAGAAGAGGAGGGGCGGAGTCTCTAAATGTAGCAATTGCGACTGCCGTTATTTTAGATAATTTTTTTCGCTAGAAAAGTTTGTCTCCACTTTCCATACTGGCTTCTGCTTGAAGTTGTTCCGAAATATCTTTCCCCAGGTATCTATCTATAACATAATGAGCGACATAGAGGAGGGGAGTGAGAAGGATAGCAATCAAAAATTTGTAGATGTAATTGGTCAGGCCAACAGCTAAAACTTGTTCAATTGGCCAAGAACCTAGGAAATAGAAGGCCACAAAAAGAACAACAAAGCTGTCTATAAGCTGAGATATTAAGGTTGAGCCTGTAGCCCGAAGCCA
>CAXBPM010000098.1:0-9405 GCA_963977345.1 uncultured Roseivirga sp. | reverse complement strand
TTGCTCCTGATTTTAAACGATTTAGAAAATAGAAACCTCCTAACATTCTGACTGTGAATAAGAAGGCGCCCATAAGCCAAACCACTAAGGCCAAATTGGCGTTTTGTGACGTCCAAACTTTCCATTTAGCCAAAACTGTAGGAGAAACAACCGCCTGCTCAATTGGTGTGGAAGCCTCATTGAGTTCTAATGAAAATACAGATGTGTTTTCGAAATTCAGTGCGCTATTAAGTGTTGAAGTTGCGGCTCCATTATCTAAATGCCCCAGAAAAGTAGTGACCGAAAGTAGGGGTAAGATGAGAATGGCGGCAAGCACTATGGTATAACGTTTTGCGGGTGAAGCTTTCTTCATAAGAAGCAAAACAACAAAACTGATGATCAGCACTATGGCTCCTTGCCAAAGCGAATCGAATAGGGTTAAGCCCAAGGCTTCGGCCCATTGAGGGTTGATGAATCCTTTCATTTTTGTTCTTCTTCAAGTTGTTCAATGAGTTTTTTGATTTCTTCGAGCTCGGCTTTCGAGGTTTTTCCTTGCCCCAATGCCTGCATGACCAATTGCGAGGCGGAACCGCTAAAAGCGGCATCGACCAATTTATTGAGTAAGGTATGTTGTACATTTTTCTGTTCAATGGCTGGCTTGTACACGTGGGTGCGTGACGATTCATCTCTCGTAACAATTCCTTTCTGCGCCATAATCTGCATCAGCTTTAAAGTAGTGGTGTAACCCGTTTCCTTTTCCTGACTGAGTATTTCATTGACTACCCTCACTGTACTTGGGCCTTTTTCCCAAAGCACTCTGAGTATGTCTAATTCCGATTCGGTGGGTTTCTGTGTCATGTTGCTTTCCTTTTTGCCTTTAAATTTTGACCTCCGTTGAAGTAGCTCTTTCTAGTCTACGACAAGTTTCGTATCAAACATATACGAACGAATTCGTAATAACAAATTTTGTTACGAATATTTTCGTATATCAGTCAAGGGACTTGCATAAGCGCATATGATTTCTACCGAAAATGTGAAAAGCCTTTCCTCCCATCACTTTTTTTAGAACAATTATATTATCAATCTGTATTTAGCACGAAAGGAATGCTTAATTTCATTAACCACTAAACCGACCAAAGAGATGAAACTACTGAAGAATTTAAAACAATTCGCGGGCCTTCTGGTCTTGGCGATGCTATTGAATTTCGGTTCAATACAAGCCCAAGATGCCAATACGGGCTACCAAAGGCCTCCGGAAGAAATTGCTAAACTGATTGACGCGCCCTCAACGCCATCCGTAAGTATTGATTCCAAAGCAACATGGATGTTGTTGATGGAAAGACCGGGTTATCCTTCTATTGAAGAGGTAGCTGCGCCAGAACTTAGAATTGGCGGAACAAGAATTAACCCTGCAACGAACGGACCGAGCCGCCAAAGCTTTATGACGGGCTTGAGTTTACGAAACATCGCTTCAGGCCAAGAATCTCAGTTTTCAGGAATGCCAAGCAAAGCTCAAATTGGCAACGTAAGCTGGTCGATGGACGAAAGTAAAATTGCTTTTACCAATACTACTGAAAGCGGAATTGAGCTTTGGGTGGCAGATGTAAACAGCAAATCAGCTAAAAAATTAACAGGCGAAATTATCAACAACGCCTATGTAGGCGCATTTGAATGGATGCCAGATAATGTCACTCTATTGGCCAGCACGGTGGTAGACAACCGTGGCCCTCAGCCGAAAAGACCTTTGGCACCAACCGGACCAGTGCTTCAAGAAACTTCTGGTGCACTTGCCGCTTCAAGAACCTATCAAGATTTACTCGAGAACCCATATGACGAAATGCTTTTCGAATACTATACCATGGTTCAGTTGAGAAAAATTGACATGAATGGAAATAGCCAAAAAGTAGGGCAGCCCGATATTATTAAGTCGGTGAATATTTCGCCTGACGGCCAATACATGTTGGTACAAACCATTCAGAAGCCTTTTTCTTATTTGGTGCCTGCTTCTCGTTTTCCTTTTCAATACGAAGTATGGAGCAATACAGGAAGCTTGGTAAAAGTAATGGCCAAAATTGATTTGGATGAAGTTCGTCCGAATGGTTTTGATGCCACAAGATTAGGCGCAAGAAGTATGAACTGGAGAGCGGACAAGCCGAATACTTTGTACTGGGCAGTGGCCAACGATGGTGGCGACCCAAACAAAGAAGTAAAAGAGCGTGACATTGTTTACATGCAAAACGCTCCGTTCAACGGAAACCCAACCAAGCTTTTGGGTACTAGTTTACGCTACTCTGGCATTCAGTGGGGCGATGAGAATCGTGCCATATTAAATGAAGGCTGGTGGGCGCAACGCTTAGACAGAGCTACTTTGATTGATCCTTCTAAACCCAATGCTGCGGGCCAAGTGTTGATTGATCGCGCGACAACTGACAGTTATAATGATCCTGGAAACCCAGTGATGACCAAAAATGAATATGGCTGGAATGTGCTTTTATTTGAGAAAGACAATTTGTTTATGCGCAGTACGGGTGGTTCGCCAGAAGGTGACAGGCCCTTCTTGAGCAAGTTCAACATGAAAACTAAAAAGGCGGAAATCCTTTTCAGATCTGAAGCACCTTATTACGAAAGAGTAACCGATCTACTTTCTAAAAAAGGAGACCTGATAATCACCATGCGTGAGTCGGAGAAAGAGCCACCAAACTATTACATCCGTGACTTGAAAAAAGGCACGATGAAGGCGATCACAGAATTCCCTCATCCGCAGCCTTCATTATTGGCGGTGAACAAGGAAATTGTGAAGTACCAGAGAAAAGATGGCGTAAATCTAAGTGCCACTTTATATACCCCTGCTGGCTACGATAAAGACAGAGATGGCCGTTTGCCTGTATTAATGTGGGCTTATCCAATTGAGTACAAGTCGGTAGAAACGGCTTCTCAGATTAGAGGCACACCTTATTCGTTTACTAGAGTAAGTTCAGGTTCTCCATTGTTTTGGGTGCTTCGAGGTTATGCCGTAATGGATGGCGCTGAGTTCCCGATTATTGGCGAAGGTGAAAACGAGCCGAACGATACATTTGTGGAGCAATTGGTCATGAATGCTGAAGCGGCCATTGACAAGGTAGTAGAAATGGGTGTGGGCGACCGTAACAAGGTTGCAGTAGGTGGCCATTCTTATGGCGCCTTTATGACGGCCAACCTTTTGGCGCATTCCGACTTATTTGCAGCTGGAATTGCCCGAAGTGGTGCTTACAATAGAACATTAACGCCTTTCGGTTTTCAAAGAGAAGAGCGTACTTATTGGGAAGCTCCAGACCTTTATAATACCATGTCGCCATTTATGAATGCCGATAAAGTGAATGAGCCATTGCTTTTGATTCATGGTGAGGCCGATAATAACTCAGGTACTTTCCCAATCCAGAGTATTCGTTTTTATAATGCCATAAAAGGCCACGGAGGCACTTCTCGTTTGGTGATGTTGCCGAGCGAAAGTCATGGTTACAGAGCCAAAGAATCGATTATGCATATGCTTTGGGAAATGGACACTTGGATGGAAACGCACGTAAAAAATGCGAAAAGCCAACCAGAGAATGCTGCGATCAATAGTAAGAAGTAATTGATCCGCCAATACTGAAACAACGAACCGCGCTCGACAGGGTGCGGTTCTTTTGTTTAGGGGTAACAGTTATTAAATTTAATATATTTATGGGTAGCGGTCATAAACGTGATTTATAGCTAATCATACTCAACATTTAAATAGACATTGAGAAAACGAAAAATTATAGGAATACATCTATTGTCATTTGTCACATTGACCGCAATACTGATTTTCTCAACAGAACCTTTATTGAACAAGTTTTCGGCTGGAATTCATGATGTTAAAATGTGGTTGAATATAGTAACCTATGGTGTAATTGGACTTTTCATTTTGACCATTATTTCGTGCCTAATATTCTTGGGGAATAAGAAAAAGAAGCAGCGGATTAAAAAAATCGAACTAACGGAAAATGGATTTCTCATCAATTGCGATGGAGAGGTCACAAGGTATAAATGGTCAGAAATTGAGAAATTAACTGGATTTAAAATGGATCGTTTGACGGTAGACGACATCTGTTTGAAAATTGAAGCCAATGAAAAAGAATCTTTCACGTCAGAGGAATTCGATGGTTGGCGAATTTTTATGAATAAAATGTTGAATGAATTTCCGCAGATAGATAAAAACTGGGAAGAAACTATTACAAAACCTGCGTTTGAGAGGAATGAAACGGTGTTATACTATCAAAATAAAAATGTTGAGTAACACTGGCTATAAAAGATGCCGCCTTTCATCACGCTTCATAGCTGAAACCGTTGTGGTGCGTTAAACACCCCCAAGCCCTCACTTGTCCGCTGAAGTGCCTGGTGCTCACCTGTGGTGAGTACCTATTTTGTTCATTATTTAGAATACCGTAGAAAGACCAGTCCGCACTAGAAAATATGGTAATGAAAATACTAACTGGATTAATACTAATTTCAAATTTTGCATTTGGACAGAAAGGGAATTTAGAAACCGTTTATGCCGTTGCATCGGATTCATCAGATTACTCCCATGTTGATCAATTGGATGACTTAATAAATGGCGAACGTTGGGGATTTCATTCAGGCCCGATTGGAGTTCCAAAAGCAGAATCAACACTGATATCTCAAGGGCAAAATTATAAGGTTGAAAATATCCATGACTTAGATTTGACAACAGCATGGATTGAAGGAAAGCCAGACTTTGGGATTGGTGAATCATTCACATTAGAATTTGATTGGAAAGAAGATTACGAAGGTTTTGGGAAGGCTTATAATTTTTACGGTGTGATTGAGATTTTTAATGGGTATTGTAAATCAGAGAAACACTGGATTGAAAACTCCAGAATTAAAACATTAAAAATGTTTTATGATGACAGACCAGTATGCTTGATTGAATTGGTTGATACGTGGCAATATCAAAGACTCGATTTGAGGAAGTTTTTTAAAGAGCCGAACTTCTTTCCAAATGGAGAGATTAATGCAAAAGATGGTGGCAAGCTGAAATTTGAAATAATGGACGTTTATAAAGGAACGAAATATAAAGACACAGCATTATCGGAGTTTGTATTTGAAAGCCTTGGTAATTGATTAATAAAAAATCCCTAGCACTCACTTGTCTTCTGAATTAACTGGTGCTTACCTGTGGCGTGGTTTTTTTGATTGGGGTGTACAGTCATAAAATTCAATATATTTATGGGTATCAATTACAAGCAGAGGCGATCTTGTTATCTGCAATAAGGATGAAGCATAAAATACTCACATTAATTTTTGGGCTGTTTCTCTCATATAACTGCCTTGGGCAGAATTCCTTTCTTGATGGTAAGTATAGAGTTGTTGAAAAAGATATTTATGCAGATAGTGTAAAAATAATTGAGACTACTTTATTCAACCTAGAGATTCTCGGTGAAATAATTACCCCAACTCTAAAAGCCCCTGTCTTACTTCTCTCCGGAGTCGATTGTGACTACTGTGATGCAAATATTGCCTTATATATTCATGCAAGCAATGTTGATAAACTTGAAGTTAAGAGCGGAGAAAACAGCTATTCTTTGGCAATTAAATTATTTGACTTCACTGGTGAGGAATTGATTTATGAAAATCGCGTATTCTACGGAGAGCTAAAACCGAATTACTTCGGAATAATATGGGTTCAAAAAACCTTGACAGAAACAGGCTGGAAAGAATCGAATTATATTTTAAATATAAATGAGGAGACATATTCAGTTGATGAATTCAAAGAATCTAATCAAGAATTAACGACTAGACTGGAAAAATTAAAAACAACGGGAAGAGTCAAAGAATTGAATCAAATTTCAATGAATGAACCACCTTGAATAATTTTGCTTTAAACAGCAGATAACAAAACCTATACGCAATGCGGCTGATAGTGGTAGCCGAGGCTTCTGTGCTTCCCCACGTCTGCTGAAGTAACTGGTGCTCACTTGTGGTGCTTACCTATTTTAGTTCATTATTTAGAATAACCAGTCCGCACTAGATTACGAACTAGGAAAGGGCTGAGGTCTCTTAGAACTCTTGAAGTTAAATTGAGCAATCTCCTTGACTTAGGTCACGCTGAGATCATGGTCCAAATCACAGAGAATTTCCCCCTAATTCGTAAGAAACCTCATTTTATACTTCATGGCAATTTCAGAGACGGTTCGGGGATCTGGCGGGCCATTTTGTGAAATGGCGGCTATTTCATCGAAGAATTTTTCCAGTCCTCCGGGTGTCATGGTGTTTAAGGTAATGCCCGTGGTGCTTCCAATGTTCTTGAAACTATGGGGTAAGTTTTTGGGCAATACCACCATCGCGCCTTTATTGGCCGTTACTTTTCTATCGCCAAAGGTAAATTCAAATGAGCCTTCCAACACATAGAAAACCTCTTCTTCGTTTTCGTGGACATGCAAGGGCGGACCACCGTTCGCTGGGGTATGACTGATAATGGTGGAGTAGGCACCATCGGTATCTTCGCTCATGATCTTGCCAATGATTTTAAGCCCAAATACATTCCAAGTTTTTCCTTTCTCCGCATCCACAAAAAGGGGCGCCTGGTTGGCTTCAAGAAGGTTCAACTCAAATTCATTTTTAGGAAGGCCGAGCGCTTCTTTTTCAAGTCCCTCGGTCATGATTTTTACATTTCTCCACTTGATCTGCTTGCCGGGCTCGTCATTGGCGCCTATCCCATGTACTTGCAGCGAAATAAAACCAGAAGCATCTTTATCGTCCTGCATGGCAGCCGTAAACACTCCATTCACCCACACCCGAATGGAAGTGCCAATCGCCTCGATTCGGTATTTGTTCCAAATGCCATTTTTAAAAGCGGTTCTTGCCTTGGGGTTATAAGTGAGCGGATATAGCCAGCCTCTTCTACTTTCATCATAAATGCCGCCACTCCAAGCGCGCTCGGCTGGGTCCACTTCAATCTGATAGCCAAAAACCCGTTCGCCTTCATGGCTCCTAATTTGAATGCCCGAATTCATGGAAGGATCAACCAAGAGTTCGAGTTCTAGAATGAAATCGGAGTATTCTTTTTGGGTAGAAAGGAAAGTGTTGTAGCGTCCTTTTGTGGTGCCGATGACCATGCCGTCTTTGGTTTCATAAGAAGCTTCGCCCCCTCTTTTTTCCCAGCCAGAAAGGTCTTTGCCATTGAACATGGGCTGCCAACCTTCTTGGGCATTGCCTAAAAAAGTAATGCCGATGAATGCGAATATCAATAAGGATTTCATAAGGCTAGTTTTTGATTTTAAGTAATTCTTCTTCGGTATAAGCACCGCCTGTTTTGGATTTTACCGCCCGCAATTCTTTCACGGTAGCGGCATTAATTCCTCGGGACGAATTGCCAAAGGCATTGCTCAAGTAGGTCATTAAATCGGTAATGTCTTGGTCGGTCATGGCGGAATTATTCGCGATGCCCGGCATTTCACTATTGAACTCATAATGAGTTCCATTTACATTGATGGGCCCTTTTAAACCATGCAATAGAATCAGCGCAAGCCTTTTGGGCGACCCCGTAATGTATTCTGAATTGCGGAGTGGAGGTGCCAAACCTTCAATGCCATCACCGCCTGGGCCATGGCAAGCACTGCAAATGGTTTTGTAGAAGCGAAGGCCTCGTGTTCGGTCGTCTTCTGGTAGAGAAAGACGTTCGTAAATTCCATTTTTGGAATTCTTCGCCCTGTTTTCCGTAGCGGTTTCCAGCATGGCAACAAGCTCTGCTTTGGGCGAAAGCTTTAGCAGTGCAGCCTCATTATCGCCTAACCCACTCACGGCCGCTTCTTGGTAAATGGCTTCCTGATGTCGCTCTGTCAATTGATATAATAGCGGTAGAAAAGTGTCGCCATCCATGTGCGACCATTGCCCCAAAGCGATGGTTAAATAGAGGTCAATGGTGGGATCATTTTGGGCGATGAGACTTTCCGATAATGCTTTGAGGGATTGAGTTTGGTTCTCAATTTCTAATTCATCAAAAAGCATTAATGCATGCGCAACCACTTGCGGATCGCTGGTTTTTGCAAGGTGGAGAAGCAGATCAAAAGTTAATTTTTCCAATCCATTCAAAGTATGTAAAGTGTGGATTTGAGCAATGGAATTTTGACTGTCTTTTGCTTTCGCCTCCAATGCGGATACATCCTTATCCGTTCCTCTAAGAATTAATAAATGCTGCGCTTTGTCTCGCACCCAGCCGTTTTGGTGAGTGAGTAAATTGATTAGATCCTTGTTCGAAGCATTGTCTAATTCAGGCAGTTCTAGCAAGGGTCTGTTTTTGTTTTTGATCCGAAGAATTCTGCCCATGCCAATCACCTTGTCCAAGCCTTTTTCTTCTAAATGCTTTCTTAAATAAGGGCTCATATAAGCGCCATGCTGAATTATTCCTCGGTGCATGTCCACCACATACATTGCCCCATCTGGGCCGTTGAATAAATTGACAGGCCTGAAGGATTCATCGGTGGAGGCCAGAAATTCCTTGTCTTCCCAAGCCGCTTCTCCCGTGGTTTTTATCGATTCAAAATTTAGAATGTGTCGCTTTATAAGGTTGACTTCAGGCGCACAAATAAATGCGTTTTCGTCATAATCATTCGGGAACTGCCCACCGCGATACACCAACGGACCGCAGGCAGAAGTAACGTTTACGAGCATGCTGTCCTGATCGAGCACCCCTTTTTCATAGCCCCGATTTACCGAAGTAACGTGTAGCGGATATACGCGCTGATTGGAGGTGAGCACTTTTCCGATGGCGTTTCTTGGGCTGTAGTATTCATTGTTGATGAGCGTGTTGGGCAATACATAATCGCCCTGAAGCAAAGTGGAATTGTTGTTATGGTACAGTCGCCCAAAATTGTCTTTTGTAATTCCCCATTGGCCTCGGTAAGAAGTAGGTTCTTTGATCCATTCTCCGTTTTTGCGCTGGTAGCGAAAATTTGATTTGGCATTGTAAATCCAGTTATCAATGTTCATCATCAAACCGTTGGGCTGATGCTCCACATTGCCATCGTCTGCATACAATGAATCTACAAGCACCTTCTTTCCGGGCTTGTCATTCTCTATTTCTACAAACCAAAGTTTTGGAGGTTCGGCATAAAGCAGACCATCATACACCAAGGCCAAAGCCCTTGGGAGCACAAGACCGTCCAAGAAAATTTTAGAATGATCTGTCACGCCATCACCATCCAAATCTTCCATAATGGAAATGGTGCCGCTTGGTTTGTCTTCATCATCCCCATTAATATTGGTCATGTAGCCCCGCATTTCGGCCACCCAAATTCTGCCTTGGGTGTCAAAATCAATCGCGACAGGGGCTTCAAGGAAAGGCTCGCTAGCGACCACTTGCAGCTCAAAGCCTTCTTCAATTTGATAAGCTTCCAATGAAACTTC
>CAXBPM010000097.1:0-9405 GCA_963977345.1 uncultured Roseivirga sp. | reverse complement strand
CTCCGTCATTACCCCAAATGAGCCATGAGTTATTGTCATCAAAAGCTCCCCCATGATCCATGGTCATCACAGAGTTATTGTTTTCACTTCTTGATTTTTGCTGCTCGAATGCAGAGTTATCGTCTCTTCCTATTCCAGCAATATCATTGTTGTACTCTAGAAACCCTCCAATTGATGCCGCTGAGGTGGTATTGAAAATTGTTGTTCCTGCGGAGTTCACATAATTGATTGGTGTAGACTGGTTGAGTGTGATGCCATACTTAATGGCCAAATAGCTTTCAATCCTGTTACGTTGCGTAAGCGGAAAAGCACCAGGTTCATTACAGTAGATCATCTCTGAAATTTCTCCGTAGTAGGAATTACCACTGTTATTGGAGCCATCATCAAACTGTGTATTTCCATCTGCTCCTCCAAGCTGAATTCCCCCTGTGTGTTCATAAAGTAGCCCTACGCTTCCGAAAGACCCAAAACTTTGGCCATTGAGGTAGGCGGTGATAGTACCTGTACCAGATGAATTCCCGTTTTCTTCTAGCGTAACAATATACTCTGTGTTGGTGGTTACTGCGGTGCTTACTGTCGTTACGTTTCCAATATTATTCCATGGTGCCCCTGCCCCATCATTATTTTTGTTCCAAGCGGTGAGGTGAAGGTTACCATTCCTAATATAGATGTTGATTCCCCTTGTTGCACCGCCCTGCTCATAAAGAACCTGTCTTGTATTAATGTCACTGGTGCTAGTTCTGAAAGCCAGATTGATTCCTTTTCTAGTAAAGGGCCCTCCGGTATTAAAGTCATTGTTGTTGGAAATATCAAGACTATTATTGCCATTCCCGAAATCAGCGGTGGGGTTAAAATTGATATTGCTTGAAGTACTTCTATAAAGCACAGTACCTGTACTGGAGGTTGCATCATGATCGCCTACCCACTGGTCTTGCCAGTCTGTTACTGTACTTCCTTCCGTTGCAGTGGTAACTCCTACATTTGCTTTTAGCCAAGTGGAAAGGGCGGCTTTATACCCGCCAGGGCCTACCGCTGGAGTCAGACAAGCATCTGATGACACCGCTGCTGAAACTCCTGCTACCAAATCCAAGCCTGAGTTTAGGGCAGTCGTATTGGTTGGGAAAGTATTGATGTCGCTTAAGGTATGGTCTGTAGCATTCGTGTCAAAAGCAAAAATTGAATAACCATACACTACTTGGTTGGCGGCAATGCCAAGCTCAGTAAAAGAAACACCAACCCCTTGAATTGTTTGTGCTGATTGTCCAGCAATTACACCAATGTTAATGAGCGGCAAGGGGTTTTGTCCAACAGTTTGCCTTCTTAAGATCAGGTAGTTGTTATAACTAATTCCAGTACCTGGCCAGTCCGAATCTTCTATATTAACCATGGAACTGTATGCAGAAGGATTACCGCTCCCATCCAGAGCAGTAATAGCAGCGATCTTTATTTCATCATTTCCACCTCGCTCAATAACTGGGAATACAGCGTTATCTGGCTCACAGGTCACAATACCAGTGTACCAAATTACATCTACACGTTCTATCTGTGCCTGAATACTACCGCTCGCTTCATCATCTGTATTCACCAAAATATTATCATACCCAGTAATCAAACTTCCAGTTTGGTATATAGCATCCGCATCTTCAACCTCTACTCCATCCAAATTGAGTTCATCATCTGAAAACAATCTATTGGTTATACTGCTAAGCGTATACCAGATATTAACAAAACGCCCGCCATCTGTTCTCTGAATAATTAAGGTATCTGGCTGTAAAAAATTATTAAAGGAACTACCACTAATAGTATACCCGTTGAGAATAAAGTCATTTCCCGTTCCATAATTAACTAGGTAGGAAGTCGATGGATCAATATCATTATCCGCGTCACTTGGAGATATAGCCGTATAAGAAGTATTGGGAGGGTTGATTGTGGTTGTACTATATGCTGTAATGGCGGTTTGTGAATAGGCAGTGTTTGCCATAAATACACAAACAATAATGATCAAAAATATATAACTATTATTGATTAATATTTTATTTTGCACATTATTATAAACCATAACTTAAATATTAGGTGATATATAAGCATCCGATCTATTGAGGTGAAGAGTAATAGCTCTTAAGGCATCTACTGATATCAATATAACAAACAAAATATCATTAAACAATATATCAAAATAACAAGAATGACTTTCGAAGGCTCTTTTTCAGGATGAAACGAGCTTACGTAGATGTGCACAACAAATTAACTGCTGTATTTAACGAGGTGATTTTTTTAAAATCTTTTAATTCATACTGGAATAGTCCAGATAATGGTGTTTGAGACAATGGTTATACCCTTTATTTTTGACACAATTATATTTGGAAGAGAAACTCGTTTCATTCTCGTACCATTGGTTATTCCAAGCTGAATTGATCAATAAAAAAGGGTTTGGGACTAAAGCCCCAAACCCTTTCAATTTTCATCAGCACCACTAATGAAGCACTTTACTGTAATCACAAAAAAGGTGCCTCAATGAGACACCTCTAAGTTTTATCGATTCGAACTAATATCTATCAATTTATTGATTGGCAGTAGCTGCTGCTTTAGCACTTAGCTTAGCTCTAGCAGATTCTTGCTCCTTATCAGCTGCTTTACCTAAAGTCTTTTTAGACAAATCAACCACAATTGGTGATGCGATAAAGATTGAAGAATAAGTACCTACAATAATACCTACCATGAAAGCGAAAGAGAAGCCTCTTAGCACCTCTCCACCAAAGATGAATAGGACAACAACTACAATCAAAGTGGTCATTGAAGTAATCAACGTACGGCTAATGGTGCTGTTAATTGACTCGTTGAATGTACCTACTAAGTCTTTTGAACCTTTAAGCTGTAAGTTCTCACGAATCCTATCAAACACTACCACGGTATCGTTTATAGAGTAACCCATGATTGTAAGTAAGGCTCCAATAAATACCTGATCTACCTCGAAGTTAATTCCAAACAAGCCAGCGATAGCAAATGCAGACAATACAATTAATGAATCATGCACCAAGGCGATAATTGCACCCAGTGAGAATTGCCATCTTCGGAACCTAATAAGGATATAGAAGAATATGGCGACAATGGCCAAACCAAACGATTCAAGTGATGAGTTTTTAATATCATCTGCAATGGTAGGCGACACTTTAGAAGAACCTCCAATTATAAACTGGCCTGCCCCTACATTATCAACCGTGCCATCTACAAATGTCTTATTGGTGATCTGACTCAAGGCTCCAGTCAACGCGCTTTTTACAGCTGCATCAGCTTCTGTCGATTCATCCTCGATCAAATAAGACGTGGTAATCTTAAGCATATTCGCAGTATTGTAAGTTTTCACTTCGATACCTGAATTAGCAAAGGTCTCCATTCCTGAAAGTGACGTTTTGATATCAGAAGCTGTCATAGCCTCATCAAAATTCACTACATAAGAACGACCACCTTTAAAGTCTACACCAAGCCTCAAGCCATTGGTAGCCATCAATATGATACCTACTGTAATCACAATACTTGACATTAGGTAAGCCAATCTTCTTTTGCCCAAGAAGTCGAAGTGAACATTGTTCAACCAACCTTTTGACAAAGGAGTATCGAACGTAAGTTTACTGTCATTTCCTTTCTTAGTCATGTAGGTAATGATTACCCTAGTAATGAATACCGCTGAGAAGAATGAACAGATAATACCGATCATTAAGGTTACGGCAAATCCTTTTAATGGACCTTGACCTAAAACGTAAAGGATAACACCCGTAAGGAAAGTCGTTACGTTCGCATCAATAATAGAACTGTAAGCCTTTTGATAACCCGAGGCTATCGATTGCAGAAGCGGAATACCGTTTCGCATTTCCTCCCTGATTCTTTCGAAAATAAGTACGTTGGCATCAATGGACATACCAATCGTCAACACAATACCTGCAATACCAGGCAAGGTCAGCGCGGCACCTAGATTGGCCAAAATTCCAAGAATAAAGAAGATGTTGAAAAGCAAAGCTACGTTCGCTACAATTCCTCCTTTAGCATAATAGAAAATCATGAAAATAACCACAATGGCCAAACCGGCTAAAATTGAAGTTACTCCTTGTCTTTGTGCTTCTTTACCCAAAGTTGGGCCAATCACAGCTTCTTCTACAATTTTTGTTGGTGCTGGAAGTGAACCTGCTTTAAGAATGTTTGCAAGATCCTCTGCCTCCTCTATTGTAAAGTTTCCACTGATTTGAGAGTTACCTGTTGGAATCTCTTCATTAACATTTGGTGCTGTATAAACATAGTTATCTAGTGAAATAGCAATTCTTCTTTGAATGTTAGCCCCAGTAAGATTTCTCCATTTTTTCGCTCCCAATGCATTCATTTGCATGCTTACAGCTGGACTCATCATTTCGTTCAAAGATTGACGAGCGTCAGTGATTACTTCACCAGTTAAAGGAGATTCTCCACCTCTACCCATTTTAATGGCATAAAGCTCTAGCAATTCAGTTCCCTCAGCAGGTTTTACTCCCCATAAGAACTTTAAAGTACTTGGGAAGAGTTTTGTAATACTTGGGTTCTTAAGCGCCCCGTTAATTTGAGCAGTATCTTCTAGAGCGTAGAAAAAGCCTTCGGAAGGACCTTGTTTCATTAACGCGAAGAACTTTGATTGACCTGGTGTAGCCAAATCTTCTTCAGCAGTGTTGGTAGTATCGCCAGACAATTGATCTTCAAGAGAATTTTCTTGTCCATCAGCACTTTCAGCCTTCAACTCAGAAGCTAAATCAGTGGCAGGTTTTGCTGTTTTATCTGCTGATTCAATTTTCAACAGTGCATCGTTAATCGCAGAAAGTGTAGGAGAAACTTCGCTTGGGCTATATACTTCCCAGAACTCTAACTTCGCAACGCCTTGAAGTAGTTTTCTTACCCTTTGCGGGTTATCTACACCTGGTAATTCAATTTGAATTCTACCTGTTCCTTGAAGTCTTTGGATGTTTGGTTGTGAAGTACCAAATCTATCAATCCTAGTTCTAAGAATTTGGAAGGCACGATCGATAGCATTATCGATCTCCTCGTTAACTACCTTCATTACATCAGCATTGGTTGAGCCAAACTCAATTCGGCCCTTGTTAGCTGCATTTGCAAACACCTTGCTTAACTGCCCACCAGAGGTAACGTCAGCATAGGCTGTCTCGAACAATTTAGCATATGGAGCTTGGGTATTCGTTTTGTGCGCTTCATCTGCCTGCGCTAATGCTGCTCTAAACTGTGGATCTTTGCTATTTCCAGCAAGCCCCTCTATAATAGCTATAGGAGAAACTTCCAAGGTAACATGCATTCCACCTTGTAAATCGAGACCAAGGTTCAATTCATATTCTTTGATTTCTTGATAAGTAAACTCTGCACCTAAAATATTGAGCACAGGCTCTCTCCAAATAGAGTCTAGGTACGATTGCTTCTTCTGCTGGTCTATTACACCAGCTTCATTTTTAGCATAATCAACTGCGTCTTGCTGAATTCCTCTTGAGAAAAAGGTGATTCCAAGGTAATAAAGACACAGAGCCGTAATGATCACTGTCAAAAGGACTATGGTATTCTTATTTTTCATTTTGGGTTATGGTTAGTTAATCATTTGGAGGTTTTCTGAATTCGTTATCTAAATGAGTGACAACAAGCTTCAGGTACTCCTGATATAATAAAGTTTGTTTTGTGCGTGTGGTTATAGCAGAAGACTCATGCTATAAGAAAGAAGGCCTATGGGGCGTTCGGGGATATTTTCTTTCGGAAAAGATTCTTGTAATGGGGCGAATCGTAAAGCGAAACGCTAGGGTACTGAAGTTCTTTGTCTTCTGATTCTCTAATCACTCTCCCAATAAATACAGGAATAACGGCTTGTAATTGTACTACGGTTGATGGCAAGGCCAATTCACAAGTGTAGTCATATACAATCTCCTTTTCATCGCCTTGATCATCGGTTTGTTGTTGATCAGTTAATTCTGAGGCTAAATCAATCCTTAAACTCTGGTAGTCTATGAGTTCTTGCGCCACTACAAATACAGCCACAAACACTCCCAATACATAGAAGAGGGTTCTTTTGATGCCTGATATTTTTGGTGACATTTTCATTTAGCGTGTCAAATTTATAGAATAGACTTTACAATCATACGGTATGCTCATTTATTTTCGACTGAATAAATGCCTTTACCACATCTAAGGCTACTCCAAAATCAGTATTATTAGGCACCACAATGTCTGCGTGTTCTTTATGCGGCTCGATATATTTCTGATACGATGGCATAATATGGTTCTCATATTTATAAAGCACATCATCCGCATCATAGCCTCTTTCTACTCTGTCGCGGGTTAATCTCCTCTGAAGTTTGATGTAATCCTTCGCGTCCACAAAAACCTTTAGGTCGATTAATTCAGAGATTTTTTCGTAATGAAAGATAAAAATCCCCTCCACCAAAATTACTGGCGCTGCCTTTATTACTATATTTTTCGGTTGAACATTTGGGTTATTGAAGGTGTATTCCTGCTTTTCTACATCCTTCCCATTACTCAAAGCCAAAAGGTCGCTGGCGAAATGCTCATAATCAATAGACTCTGGTCTGTCAAAATTGAACTCTCCATTTTTGTCTACTAATTGATGTTCTCGAGGCCTATAATAGTCATCTTGGGAAATACTGGCTACTCCTGAATCAAAGCTTTCGATTAATGAACGAAGAAAACGTGTTTTTCCCGATCCACTCCCTCCTGTGATTCCAATGATATACGGCTTATTCTCAGACATTTTGCAAAAGTAGTAACCTAAACTGATTTACCTTCTTTGCCTTTCAAAAAAATGATAAGTTTATCGAAGGCTCTTTTTCTATGGCTAATCGTATTCTTTATTTCTGACGATAATTCTCCAAAGGTTTTATCATAACCCTTTGGCTGAAAAATAGGGTCATAACCAAAGCCACCTTTACCGATAACTTCCTTAGTAATTTCTCCCTCCGCTATTCCTTCGAACTGGATTGGCTCACCGTTTTCGATATAAGTGATCACTGTTCTGAACTTTGCTGAACGATCTGCTGCTGTTCTAAGCCCTTCCAGCACCTTATTCATATTCATACTGGAATCCCTTTCTGGCCCAGCATACATAGCGGAGTAAACACCTGGCTCTCCATTCAACCCACTCACTTCTAACCCAGTGTCATCAGCAAAAACAGGAATACCATAATGTTCAAAAACATAAGCGGCCTTTTGCAAGGAGTTCCCCTCAAGGGTTTCTTGGGTTTCTTCCAGTTCTTCCGAACAGCCAATTTCTTCCAAGGATACAAGTTCAAATTGATCTCCTAAAATCTGAGAGATTTCCTCAAGCTTATTCTTATTGTTGGTAGCAAAGCAAATTTTCATGTCGCAATTTAATGGAATGAAAACAAAAGAGCCGTCTCAAATTTAATTAAGACGGCTCCTATATTCTTTAAACTGAATTATTATTCGGGCGTTTTCTCGTCTGGGAATTCTTCTTTCATTCCTTTCCAGTAATCCGCAATGGTGCTCTTCATGTCCTTTCTCAGTAAGAAAATACCCAATAAGTTAGGCAAGGTCATTACAGCAATAGCAATAGCCGCCACAGTCCATATAATGGTCGTATCTGCAATAGCAGCAATAAAGAAACCAGCCACATATACAATTCTATAATATTTCACTGACTTAGAGCCCCATAAGAATGTCATGGCTCTATCTCCATAGTAAGACCATGAAATGGCGGTACTGAAGGCAAACAATAAAATACCAATAGATACAATGTATTGTCCGTAGTCACCAAACCAACCTTTGGTAAAGGCAATGGCGGTAAGCGGAACACTATGAATTAATGATTTACCGTAGAATGAAATACTTCCATCTACTGGTTTCCCTCTAGAAATTTCCACTTCACCAGTGAGCGGTGAACCTCCAAAAGATTCGTTTACGGTAATATCTTCAGCCAAAGAGCGGGCATGAATTACGGTGACAACACTCGTAATCTTTCCGTTCTCTACTTGTAGCATTCCGTCAAATACTGGCAATGGATTTTCTCCTGACAAGTGCTCTTTTAAGGCTACTCTACCTGGCTTATTATCATCAGTATAATCATGACCCGCAAGAATCGACATGTCGGTTACTGCAAAATCATTAAAATGTTTTTCCTGCCATACACCAGAAGAAAGAAGTGTAAGACCTGTGATAGAACAGATAATAATGGTGTCAATAAATGGCTCCAAAATCGCAACCATTCCTTCAGATACTGGCTCGTGTCCTTTGGCTGATGCGTGAGCAATTGGAGCAGAACCTTGACCTGCTTCGTTAGAGAAAAGACCTCTACCTACCCCAACATTAAAGGCATACATTATTGTTGCCCCTAAAAAGCCGCCAGTAGCTGCTGTGGTTGTGAATAAGCTTGAAAAGATTGAAGTGATAGATGGAATCAAGTTTTCTAGGTTGGCAAAAATAACAGAGAAACAACCTATGAAATAAACAATGGCCATGGCTGGCACTAACTTCTCCGTAACAGAAGCAATTCTTTTAATCCCGCCAATAATAACAAATGCTAAAATAACAGATAAAACCGCTCCTGTCATCCAAGGCTCAATAGCGAAAGTTGATTTCAATGCCGAAGAAATACTGTTGATCTGCGGCATGTTACCCGTACCGAAAGAAGAAAGCACAGTAGCTACAGCAAAAACTACCGCTAGCCACTTCATATTCAACTTATTCTTCATGTAGTACATAGGACCTCCAGCCATTGTACCGTCTTGTGCTACTTCACGGTATTTATGAGAAAGCGTAACTTCTACAAACTTGGTACACATACCAATAGCAGCAGTAACTACCATCCAAAACAAAGCAGCAGGACCGCCCAAGTGAACAGCAAGTGCAACACCTGCAATATTTCCAGTTCCAACAGTTCCAGAAAGCGCTGTGGTCAAGGCTTGAAAGTGAGAAGTATCTCCTTGATCACCAGCCTTATCAAACTTTCCTCTTAGAATTTTAAAAGCAAAGCCGAAGTATCTTATTTGAGGAAATTTGAGGTAAATAGTAAAAAATAGACCTACTCCCAATAGAGCGAATGGAAACCATCCTGCGCTACCTATGTAACTATCTATGACGGAAAGAAAATCGTTGAGCTGCTGCATAATTCGGTTTTATGGTTTTTAAGGAAGTCACAAAAATAGGGATTAATGCTTCCCAACAAAGCCCGTAATTATATTAGTGACAATCCATGGTTTTAATGGGGAAGGTATTCTCTATTGCTTTAAGGTCGGTACCGAACGGTCAGACCGGAGGATATGGAGCTTAAAGCCTCAAATAACTTTTGAGAAATACTCCTAGCCTCAAGTCTGACGTGCCGTCCGACTTTGAGCTAATTCTGAATTAAGGTCCGCACCG
>CAXBPM010000096.1:0-9505 GCA_963977345.1 uncultured Roseivirga sp. | reverse complement strand
GCAAGGACAACATTGTTAAGAAAATGGTGCCTGGTAGCTTCGAACTCTCTATGGGCGCACAATGGATGGCCCAAATTGAAGAAATTGATGCTGTGATTTGCTTGGGCTGTGTAATCCAAGGCGAAACGCGTCACTTCGATTTCATTTGCGATGCCGTAGCTCATGGTATTACCAACGTATCGTTGAAATTCAATAAGCCTGTGATTTTTGGTGTGCTTACCCCAAATACCCAACAGCAAGCGTTGGATAGGGCCGGAGGAAAGCACGGCAACAAAGGAGATGAAGCGGCAATTACTGCAGTGAAAATGCTCGGCTTCTAATCTATAATTTTCACAATTTACTTTCCCAGATCAATTTATGCAGGTCTTAAAATTCGGAGGAACTTCGGTTGGAAAACCGGAACGAATGCATCAAGTGGCTCAGCTAATTACTAGAGATGAGCACTCTAAAATTGTTGTTTTATCTGCCCTTTCAGGCACTACCAATGCATTAGTTTCCATTGGAGAATCATTGGCAAAGAGCGATAAGCCTGAAGCCAAATCTAAGATTGAGGCCCTTCGAGCACATTACAGTACTTTCATTGAGGCTTTATTTTCCACTTCGGAAAAGGCAACGGAAGCACAAGAGATGATTGATGAGCATTTTGAGTTCCTGCTCATCACGCTTAAAATCTCGTTTAACGAGGCATTGAACAGAGATATTCTTGCCCAAGGCGAATTGATGTCCACCAAGCTTTTCACGCTTTATTTAGAAGAAATTGGGGTAAGCGCAAAGCTGCTTCCAGCGCTAGAGTTTATGCGTACCAATGAAGAGGAAGAGCCAGATTTAGACCTGATTTCTGAAAAGCTGAAAGCCATTTTAGCAAAGGAAACGGATGCTACAATTTTTATTACCCAAGGATACATCTGTAAGAACCATAAAGGTGAAATTGACAATTTGCAGCGTGGAGGAAGTGACTATACCGCTTCTTTGGTAGGTGCGGCCATTAATGCAACTGAAATCCAAATCTGGACGGACATTGATGGAATGCATAACAATGACCCAAGGGTGGTAGACAAAACTTTCCCGATTGCTGAGCTCTCTTTTGATGAAGCTGCTGAGCTTGCCTATTTCGGAGCCAAGATTTTGCATCCAGCTTCTATTTGGCCAGCACAGAAAATGGGAATTACCGTGCGTTTGTTGAACACGATGCAGCCAGAAGCAAAAGGAACCGTGATTAGCACGGCAACCACTTCTGATGATGTTAAGGCCTTGGCCGCTAAAGATGGGATTATTGCTATCAAGATCAAGTCGAGCCGAATGCTTTTGGCCTATGGTTTCTTGAGAAAGGTGTTCGAGATTTTCGAGAAGTATAAAACGCCAATCGATATGATTACCACCTCAGAAGTGGCGGTTTCGGTAACCATTGATGACGATACTTATTTGAGCAAAATCCTTACGGAACTAGAGAAATTTGGTACCGTGGAGGTGGATAAGAATCAAACCATCATTTGCGTAGTGGGCAATTTTGTGGCCGAAAGAAAAGGGGTGGTTAATAATATTTTTGAAGCTTTAAGCACCATTCCAATCCGAATGATTTCATATGGCGGAAGCCGACATAACATTTCTTTACTGACGGATGAAGGCTCTAAAGTTGAGGCACTGAAAAAATTGAACACTCATTTGTTCGATTTATAAGCAACTCAGCGTGAAACGAAAAAGGCCTCTCAAATTATTTGAGAGGCCTTTTTTATGAATTCTTGTAAGGAAGATTTATTACCTAACGATTATGGCTACCATTTGGCGTTTGCAAAACCAGAAGGCTCAAATATTTCTGGAGAAAGATATTCTGGTGATTTAACTTTAGAATACTCTTCCAAAATCCTCAACTTTTTGTCTGTGTAAAACTTTATTTCAGTAGCTACCCAGCCACCGCCTAGTTTCTCATATTTATTGAAATGAACATCTTGATTTTGTCCGTTTCCAAAATTCTGGATCATCCGAACAAACAAAAGTGTTTCTTTATCAACCCAAAACTGGTTAGAAATTTCATCCCCTTCTAGCGCTCCTACAACATAGACTTTCTTTCCGTTGTAATCCCTTTGGTAGGCTTTTTCTAAATCAAAGCCCAAAATGGTAAGGGCCCTGGCTGTTTTTGCAGCAGGCTGATCGTAAACAGAAAAGCCTAAAATAAGTAAAGGGTGGTACATGACCCGAGAATTAGAAACAAGGCCTTCTTTCAGTTGATAGATGGAGTCATTTCTCAAAATCATTCCATTTCCCTTATCCATGTCATCAAACTTGATGGCGAGTTTATCGGGCATTTGAATAGCTTCGTACCAAACGTTATCACTCAGTACTTTACCATCCTCATCGTATCGAATGGTTTGCTGATCAAAAGTGAGGGTTTTGTACCATTTGCCTTCGTAGCGTTTATGCATTTTATCCAGTAGCCTTAGGCCATCGCCATTTTGCTCATGTGGAAGGACAAAAAGTAATACTATAACGGATAAGATAAGTTTTTTAAAAATCATTATTTTCCTTCAAACAGCTCCATATAGGCTGCATCAATTGTTCTAGATTGGCTTCCTTTCCATTCAGGAGCACCAGGTATTTCATTCACGTCCGACAAAGCTTCCTTCGTCTTTCCTCCGTCAATTCCTTTTTTGACGTACTCAAGAGATTTCTGTAGGTAGTTTTGAAAAGCCTTTAAATCTTCGCGCTTTCCTTGAATATCATAACCCTCTCCTGCGTGTCCGTAGACGAAAATCGTATCGCTGTCAAAGGTATTATAAGTTTTTTCAAGAACCGACTGCCAACTGGCCATATTTGCCCCGGCACTTTTATCTATAAATGGGGTTCTTCTGTTAAAAAGCAGATCACCCATATGCACGATGTTAGCATTCTCGAAATGAACTACCGAATCTCCATCGGTATGGCCTGCTCCAAAATAATGCAGCGACATGGTTTCGTCTCCTACCTTCTTGCTCCACTTTCCTGATTTAAAAGTGGTATCGGGTAAAAGTGTATTGTCTGGGTTTCTAGAAGTTCTTTCTTGATTGGCTTTTGAGTTTTCATGCGCTACCACCTGCTTTGCCAAACCCTTAAAGGCAATATTGCCAGAAGTATGGTCGCCATGATGGTGCGTATTGATCAAAAGGTCAATTTGCCGACTCGTTTTTTTCTTTAATTCTTCAATCAAATGTGCAGCCGAATCTTGGTACTGCGTATCGACTACCACAATTCCATTATTAGAGGCCATCCAGCCAATTGTACCTCCCTTTTCGGTGAAAAAACCAACGTTATTTCTCAAGGGAGTCATTTTATACCCGTCTTGTTCGAAAAGCGCATTAAGAAAGGAAAAGCCTGTAGTGGCACCAATTCCGGTGATTAAACTTGTCTGTTTTACAAAATTGCGTCTGTTCATAAGGGTAAAATTGGTCAATTGAAATTAGAAAAGGATACGATTAAAGGCAGTACCGCCTATATAAAAGGGAAACAAAAGGATTTTGAAAATGTAAAACATCAGTTGGTTTTTGGTAATTTCACCGACCCTAAAATGATAATTATGAGACTTTTTTATCTGTTGATCTTAAGTTGTTTTGCCATTTCAGTAACTGCGCAAGAACTACCTAAATCATTATTAACCACCCCAGAACTTTCGAATTACGAGAAGACTTCTACCTATGCTGACGTGATGGCTTTTATAGATGCCGTGAGCAAAGGAACCAACAAAGTAACCCGCATTTCGATGGGCACGAGTTTGGAAGGAAAAGACATTCCTGTGTTGGTTTTGGCCAATCCAAAAGTGAGCACACCAGCCGAAGCAAAAGCAAGTGGTAAGCCCATCATTTATATTCAAGGAAATATTCACTCTGGTGAAGTGGAAGGAAAAGAAGCGGTTCAGATAATGCTTCGCGAAATCCTTCATGGAGACAAGGGATATCTTTTGGACAACCAAATCATCCTTTTTGCCCCTATTTACAATACCGACTCCAACGACAAAATGGAAGCAGGCCGTAGACCTTCGCAAGAAGACAGCCCGAAAGAGGTTGGAATTAGAGAGGCCAGCCAAGGCTGGGATTTGAACCGTGATGCTATAAAGCAAGAAGCTTTGGAAACAAGAGGCCTGATTCAAAACATTATAGTGCCTTGGGATCCTGCACTTTTTGTAGACCTACACACGACCAATGGCGTATGGCATGGCTATTCACTCACTTGGGCACCTAGCTACCATACCGCTGGTGAAAAAGCACCTTACGATTTTACTTGGGATAGAATTCTTCCTGAGGTAACCACGCAAGTAAAGAAGAAAGATGATGTATATCTCGGCCCTTACGGCTACTTCTACCCACAAAGAGAAGGCTGGCCAATTAAGTCCATTACTACTTATAATCACCACCCGCGTTACCTGGTGAACCAATTTGGTTTAAGAAATAGAATGGCCATTTTGAGTGAAGCTTTCGCTCATGAGCGTTTGTATGATCGTATCAATTCTACCCATGCTTTTGTCAGAGAAATCCTTGAGTTCACCAATAAGAACGGAAAAGAAATGTTGAAGGTAAATGCGCAAGCAGAAGCCGCAGCTATTCAATTGGTGAAAGAGCAAGGGGGAAAAGTAAGCAAAGGAGTAAGGTTCGAAATGACTGCTTTGGACAAAAAGATTCCTGCATACAGAGCCTATAATTATGTGGCTTATGATGAAACCGAAGGCAACCGACCTGGCACCCGTTATGTAAGAAAGCCAGAAATAGTAGAGTTGGCAGATGTAGTTAACTACAGTGCTTTTACCCCAACAGCTACTGCCATTGTACCAAAAGGCTATATTATTCCAGCCGAGTTTGCCAACATTGCCGAGCACCTTATGAAGAATGGCGTGAAAGTGACCATGCTTGAGAAGAACGTAAGAGCAACGGGTCAGGTATATAAAGCCACCAAGTTAGAATTAGCACAAAGACCTTTCGAAAAGCACAATATGGCCACTATTGAAGGGGCTTATGAGAATGGAACTAAGAAATTTGGAAAAGGAGATTACTGGGTAGATTTAGCCCAGCCTTTGGCCAACCTAATTTTCTATATGTTAGAGCCAGAATCAGATGACGGGTTAGTGACTTGGAACTTCTTTGATGAGCATTTCCAGAAAAGCGGTATTGACCAAAAAGCGGTAGAGTACCCTGTTTTCAAATATTTTGAATTGAAATAATATGAAAAAGACCCTCCTATTTTCAGGCTTGTTGCTATTTGTTGGTACCGCTTGTAGCCCTAAAACCGACAAAGAAAAAACCGATGCTACAGTAAATCAAGAAACCATCAAGGAGCACATTTACTATTTGGCTTCTGATGAAATGAAGGGTCGTGATACGGGCTCACCAGAAATTTTAAAAGCAGCAGATTATATCGCTGACCAGCTTAAGGCTTATGGCGCTAAGCCTGTGCCGGGTGCCGATGGTTACTTTCAGTCTGTGCCTATTAGAAAGAAAAGCCCAGCAGCGTCTGCTACTTTAGATTTCTCAGGTAAGGATTTCGAATTGGGTACAAACCTGTTGGTGCTCGAAGGCCAAAGTGAAAAGGTGGAAGGCGAAATCGTATTCCTCAATTACGCATTGGCAGCCGATTATGAAGGTAAGGACGTAGAAGGGAAAATCGTATTCGCTAAAATTGGCGATGGAGAAGCTACCGATACACGTCAAATTCTTCAGTTCAGTCGTCAGAAATACCAATTGGCTTTAGACAATGGAGCAGCTGGAATCGTGGAATTCTATAACCTTCCTACTTCATTTGCACAGGTAGGTGCTCGTTTCAGAAGTACTAGCTTGAGTATCGATCCTGATGGTGATGAAGGAAGAATCATTCCTCAGCTCTGGTTGAAGGATGCAGACAACTCTACCCAGAAATTTATGATGACGCGCAGCATCAAAAGGGCGAATATTGAAATCAAGGGAATGGTGAATGAACTGACCAAAGACAAAAACGTTTTGGCCATGATTGAAGGCACTGACCCAGACTTGAAGGATGAGTTCATCATGTTCTCTGCACACTACGATCACGTAGGAATCGGAAGACCAGATGAAACAGGAGATTCAATTTACAATGGTACTCGTGACAACGCGATTGGGACAGTAACGGTACTTTCTGCGGCAGAGAACATTGGTAAGTACCCAATGAGAAGATCTGCTCTTTTCGTGCTTTACACAGGCGAAGAGAAAGGTCTTATCGGAAGTCGTTGGATGGCCGATAACCCAATCATTCCACTTAACGAAATTGTGTTTTGCTGGAATAGCGACAATGCTGGTTATAACGACACCACGATTTCTACAGTAATTGGACTAGAAAGATTTACGGTAGTGCCGCAATTGATAAAAGATGCCAACACGGCTTATGGTCTCACTGCCATTGATGATCCTGCGGGAGAGCAAGGGCTATTCGATAGATCGGATAATGTGAGTTTTGCCCGAAAAGGAATTCCAGCGCCTACTTATAGCTTGGGCTTCCGTTCTTTTGATGGCGATGTAACCAAGTACTACCACAAAGCTGGCGACAATCCAGAAACCGTAGATTATGACTATCTATTTAAGTTTTTCAGCAGTTACGTATTGGCTTCGCGCCTTATCGGAAATGCAGATGAAACTCCTTTTTGGATTGAAAGTGATAAATACTACGAAACAGGAAAAGCCCTTTACGGAAAGGACTAGCAGTTAACGAACTGAAAGATTACAAAAGCCCTTGAAAGAGGGCTTTTTTGGTTTATTAACCGTCACTCTGAGGTTGAGTTTAAAAAACGAAACCGCGAGAGTCCGTCCGTTAGAGCGGAAATACTATACAACTAACAGATTCACTCTGCCTTTTACTTCTTCCCAACTTGAACCGGAGTTTGGGTACTTTTCATGTTCTTCAAGTCTTTCTTCAAGAAGATCTTTATGTTCCTTACTCAGAGTATAATCAGATTCATCTATACCAGATTGCACAATTGAATACAGCGCTTCAAGTGCCTTGTCATCTGCCTTGTTGATAAAGTCGTGTAATCTCTCCCTGATATCTGCGCTGCTCATATGGCTCTTTTTATCAAAAATAACGAAAATCTACAAACCATTCTTGTGTTCCAGTTGTCTCGTCTTTTTGAATCACACTAAAATCAACCGTCACTCTGAGGTTGAGTTTAAAAAACGAAACCGCGAGAGTCTGTATGTTTAGAGCGGAAGAGCTAAACAACCAACGGATTCTCGCGCTCATTCACCTTGTTTACCAACAAGGTGAATTTACTCAGAATGACGGAGCATTGATTTTTGTATTTCTACTTCTTCAACTTCCCTTTAATCTCATTCAGCTTGAGTAGTGCTTCTACTGGCGAAATGGTGTTGATGTCTAGGGTGTCTAGAATTTCCTTGATTTCCATGAAAGTAGGATCGGCTTCAAAGAGGTTCAGCTGAAAGTTGTTTTTCGGCATGTCCTTGATCTTTTCACCCGTTTGGTTGCGGATTTTATCCTTTTCCAAATGGTGCATAATTTCTGCTGCACGAATGACCACTGGGTTTGGCATACCCGCCATTTGCGCCACGTGAATCCCGAAGCTGTGTTCGCTACCTCCTTCTTTGAGCTTACGCATAAAGATCACCTTGTTGCCCACTTCCTTCACCGAAACATTGAAATTCTTAATGGCTGGGAAATCTTCTTGCAACTGATTCAGCTCATGGTAATGTGTAGCAAAGAGTGTTTTTGGTTTGAATTTGTCGTGGTTGTGCAAGTATTCCACAATGGACCAAGCAATGGAAATTCCATCATAAGTACTGGTGCCTCGCCCAATTTCATCCATCAGCACCAAGCTACGGTCGCTCAAATTGTTAAGTATACTTGCCGTTTCGGTCATCTCTACCATAAAAGTAGACTCACCTTTGGACAGGTTATCGCTGGCGCCAACCCTCGTAAATACCTTGTCGGTAATGCCCAGCGTGGCTGTTTTGGCAGGAACGTAACAACCCATTTGCGCCATCAATACGATCAAAGCAGTTTGACGTAAGAGGGCAGACTTACCCGCCATATTGGGGCCAGTAATGATCAGAATTTGGTGCGTATGATCGTCCAGAAAAACATCATTCGGCACATAGCTTTCACCCACGGGTAATTGCTTTTCAATGACCGGGTGACGACCCTCGTGAATATCAAGGATCATTTTGTCATTGATTTTCGGACGGCAATAGTTGTTGCTTTGCGCCACATTCGCAAACGAAATGAGGCAATCCAACATGCCAATTACCTTCGCGTTTTGCTGTACTTGAGCAGTGTATTCAGCTGCAAACGAAACCAAATCGAGGAAAATCTGCTGTTCAATGGCTTGAATCTTATCTTCGGCTGTTAAGATCTTGTCTTCGTAAGTTTTTAGTTCTTCGGTAATGTAGCGCTCTGCATTGACCAAGGTTTGCTTCCTGATCCATTCGACAGGCACTTTGTCTTTGTGCAAATTGGTGACCTCCAAATAGTAACCGAAAACTCTATTGTAGGCAATTTTTAAAGAAGTAATGCCCGTGCGTTCTGTTTCTCGTTTTTGAATTTGAAGCAAGTAATCTTTTCCTGAGTGCGATATTTTTCGCAATTCATCCAGCTCTTCATCGACTCCGTCTTGTACAAAATTACCTTGGTGCACCAACATAGGCGCTTCTTCCTTTAACTGCTCTTGAATTCGAGCCAAGAGCTTTTCACAAGGATCTAATTGGCGGGCAAGGGCCTTTAAAGATTTGTGAGAGGCGTTAGCCGTCAAGCCTTGAATAGGAACAATGTTTTCCAATGCTTTGCGAAGCTGATTCATTTCGCGAGGATTAATTCTACCCACCGCTACTTTTGAAATCAGCCGTTCTAAATCGCCAACTTCTTTTAGGTGTTGAGAAATTTCATCTCTTAAATCGGAGTCTTCTGCAAAGGCGTCTACAATAGAAAGTCGCTCTTCGATTTTACTTTTCTCCTTTAGTGGAAGCACCATCCAGCGTTTCATCAAACGACTGCCCATAGGAGTGTGCGTTTTATCCAGAATACTAATCAGTGGCACTCCACCTTCTTGTTGCGGATAAACGAGCTCAAGGTTTCGGATAGTGAATTTATCCAGCCAAACGTATTTGTCTTCTTCAATTCTGCTAATGGAGGCAATGTGCTTTACCTCTTTGTGTTCGGTTTCTTCCAAATAATGAAGAATAGCACCCGAAGCAATGATACCCAAACCCATGCTTTCAATACCGAAACCCTTTAAGTTCGCGGTTTCAAAATGGCTGGTCAGCTTTTCATAAGTGTAGTCGTAAGCAAACACCCAATCATCTAAATGATAGGTGTTGTGTGATTCTTTAAAGCGGTCGTAAAAAACCTCTCGATTCGATTTACAGAAAATGAATTCTGATGGGTTTAAACTCTGCACGAGTTTGTCTATATATTCTTTAGAACCTTGGGCAGTTAAAAATTCACCGGTAGAAAGGTCAAGGAAAGAAATACCCACTTGGTCTTTATCGAAGAAGAGCGAAGCCAAATAGTTGTTTCGCTTTTTGTC